>NZ_DAMBSA010000209.1:0-8020 GCF_032054795.1 Pantoea sp. CTOTU49201 | reverse complement strand
AATGCGCACCTGGCTTGAGGATGTTGAATCAGTGCAGAATCTTCGCCAGGAAGTCTTTTGCACGGTCGGATTGCGGGTTGTTAAAGAAATCATCCTTATTGGTGTCTTCGATAATTTTCCCTTCATCCATAAAGATCACGCGGTTGGCGACTTTGCGCGCAAAGCCCATCTCATGCGTCACCACCATCATGGTCATGCCTTCATTAGCTAATTCAACCATCACGTCCAACACTTCGTTGATCATTTCAGGATCGAGCGCTGACGTCGGCTCATCAAACAGCATCGCTACCGGATCCATACACAACGCACGCGCGATTGCCACGCGCTGCTGCTGACCACCAGAAAGCTGACCAGGGAACTTATCCGCGTGCGCAGAGAGCCCGACGCGTTTTAGCAGGCCTTGGGCTTTCTCACGCGAGGCCGCTTTGTCACGCTTGAGCACTTTAACCTGCGCCAGCGTCAGGTTTTCGATGATGCTGAGATGAGGGAACAGCTCAAAATGCTGGAACACCATGCCGACTTTGCTACGTAACTGAGCAAGGTCGGTTTTTTTGTTGTTCACTTCGGTGCCGGTCACCTGAATGCTACCCTTTTGAATCGGCTCCAGGCCGTTCACGGTTTTAATCAGCGTTGATTTACCTGAGCCAGACGGACCGCAGACCACCACAACTTCACCTTTTTTCACTTCGGTGGAGCAGTCGGTCAGCACCTGAAAGTGCCCATACCACTTTGAAACATTTTTCAGGCTAATCATTTAAACCGTCCTCTTTCTTTTCAGATAGGTAACCAACAACGAAGCGCTCAGGCTGATCACGAAGTAGACCAGACCAGCAAACAAAATCATTTCAACCTGGGTTCCGTCACGCTCACCAATGGTTGACGCGGTGCGGAAGAAATCAGCCAGGCTCAGTACATAGACCAGCGAGGTATCCTGGAACAGCACGATGCCCTGGGTTAGCAGCAGCGGCACCATGGCGCGGAACGCTTGCGGCAGCACGATCAGTTTCATCGATTGCCAGTGCGTCATGCCGAGCGCCAACGCGGCATTGGATTGACCACGTGAGATGCTCTGAATACCGGCACGGATGATTTCCGAATAGTACGCCGCTTCAAAGAGCGCAAATGCCACCATGGCTGAAATCAGGCGGATATCCGATTTAGGCGATAAGCCCAGCACCTGCTGCAGGAACGCGGGCACAACCAGATAAAACCACAGCAGCACCATCACCAAGGGTACGGAGCGGAACAGGTTGACGTACAGCTTGGCAAACCAGCGCACCGGCGCGATCGGCGACAAACGCATCACCGCCAAAATCGTGCCCCAGATAATGCCAAACACCACGGCAATCGCGGTGATCTTGAAGGTAATGATCAACCCATTCCACAAGTAAGGCAGGCTGGGAACAATCGAACTCCAGTCAAACTCGTACATTATTTGCCTCCCATATTGCCAGGCAGGCGAATTTTGCGTTCTACCACACTCATAATCAGCATGATCACCAGGTTAATGCCGACGTACGCCAGAGTGATGGCGGTAAAGGATTCATAGGCATGCGCGGAGTAATCCAGCAGCTTGCCGGCCTGCGCGGCCATATCCACCAGGCCGATGGTTGAGGCGATCGCCGAGTTCTTCACCAGGTTAAGCATTTCCGAAGTCATCGGCGGCACAATCACGCGATACGCATTCGGTAGCAGTACATAGCGATAGGTTTGCGGCAGCGTCAGGCCCATCGCTAAGCCCGCATTTTTCTGACCGCGTGGCAGCGACTGAATCGCCGCGCGCACTTGTTCACAGACGCGCGCAGCGGTGAACAAGCCCAGACAGATAGTGGAAGAGAGGAAGAACTGAATGTTTGGATCCAGCTCAGACTTAAACCACATCCCCAGCTTTTCGCCCACCAGTTCTGGTGCCACCAGATACCAGAAGAAGAACTGCACAATCAGCGGGATATTACGGAACAGTTCCACGTAGCAGGTACCAATCGCCGCCAGCAGGCGGTTGGGCACGGTACGCAGAATGCCAAATAAGGAACCTACCAGGAAGGCGATAATCCAGGCGCAGCAGGACACCGCAATGGTGACCTGAAAACCGGACCACAGCCAGCCGAGGTAAGTCGTATTGCCGAACGGGGCCTGTTCAAGAAAAATGCCCCAGTTCCAATCGATACCCATAACGAGCTCCGGTAAAAAAAGGGTAGCGAGGCTACCCATAAGATTGTTGAGCGGTGTCTTGCATCCTGCTTCAGGGGAACGGCCTGTTACAGTCTGTCTGTCCGCACCGCATGTTCAGCAATCGAGAGGGCAGCGGGGCTGCCCTTGTTGTCGTTGTTAATTCAGAGTGCTTTGTCGTTCGGTGCTTTGAACAGGGCCTGCATATCGCTTGAGAGTTCGAAGTTCAGGTTCAGATTTTTCGGTGGAATCGGCTGTTTGAACCAGGTTTCAAACCATTTTGAGGCTTCGCCAGAGGTCTGTGCTTTGGCAATAGTTTCATCCATCAGCTGTTTGAACTGTGGATCCTGATTGCGCAGCATGCAGCCGTAAGCTTCTTTCGACTGCGCAGTACCCACGATGTCCCAGTTGTCTGGCTTCTTGGCTTTGGCACGTTCACCCGCCAGTAGCGCGTCATCCATCATGAAGGCCACAGCACGACCGGTTTCAAGCGTACGGAAAGAATCGCCATGGTCTTTCGCGCTGATGATGCGCATATCCATTTTCTGCTCGTCGTTCAGCTTGTGCAGCAGAACTTCAGAAGTGGTACCGGAGGTCACGACAACGGTTTTGCCCTTCAGATCAGGGAAATCTTTGATGTCGCCGCCTTTTTTCACCAGCAGACGCGTACCGATGATGAACACGGTGTCAGAGAATGCCGCTTGCTTCTGGCGTTCCAGGTTGTTGGTGGTAGAGCCGCACTCAAAATCGTAAGTCCCGTTCTGCAACAGTGGAATACGGTTCTGCGAGGTAATCGGCAGCATTTTGATCTGCAAATCAGGCTTATTCAGTTTG
Organism: Pantoea sp. CTOTU49201; assembly: GCF_032054795.1. NCBI lineage: Bacteria > Pseudomonadati > Pseudomonadota > Gammaproteobacteria > Enterobacterales > Erwiniaceae > Pantoea > Pantoea sp. CTOTU49201. The sequence goes on along the minus strand of NZ_DAMBSA010000209.1, from coordinate 5,017 downwards.
GCCTTGATAGCCGCGATGATGGCGTTTGAATAATCCTGTGAATAGCCAACCACTTTTTGCTGGTTGTCATAGTAAGAAAAGGGAACTGATGATTCACGATGCCCAACGACGATCACGCCGCTATCATTGATTTTTTTCAGGGTACCGGTGAGATCTTCCGCCTGGGCCGCTCCCGCTGCTGCTCCCAACAGCAAAAGAGATAATGCCACTTTGCGTATCTGCATGTTCCAACTCCTTCGTATGGATGTCGCGCAGAACATAAACTGCGCAGATTGTGATGTTGTGTGTATTTCGTGCTGCTTTTTTAGTTATCCCATAGCGCAACTGCACGCAGGATAGTGATTAACATAGCGAATTGTTAACGCAATGAAACAAAAAAGTTTCTTTTTTGCGAGCCGCTCCGCACCAATAAAAGGCAAAAATTCACCGATGCGCTAATAGAGTGCGCATCATTGCCATAAATTAGTGCGTCAAGGTTGCACTACGCTTACAAAAGCCGATGTTTGCGAAAATCACTGAAATAAATAGCAATGATCGTGCCAGCACGATGAAGAAGTGTAAAAAGCCAGCAGAGAATCGGGGAAAGCACCACGGAAGGAAGAGAAAACAGCGCATAAAAAAAGGCGAAGTATTCACTTCGCCTGTTTGCATAGCAGCCTGAACTAGTGGCGACGGCGCAGAATGGCCACCACAATGCCAATCAATGTCAGCATCCACACCGGCCAGATGCCCGCTTTGGCATACGGCGTTTCGCCGGTTGTTGGCGTCACTTTGGCTTCCAGCACATCACGGGTGAACTGTGGCAACGCTTTCTCCACCTCACCGTTGGCATTCACCACCGCTGTGACACCGTTATTGGTGGAGCGCAGTAACGGACGTCCCAGCTCCAGTGCGCGCATGCGTGCCATCTGGAAATGCTGCCACGGCCCGATGGAGTGACCGAACCAGGCATCGTTGGAGACGGTCAGCAGGAAGTTGGTATCGGGACGGAAGTTAGCACGCACTTGCTCACCCAGCACGATCTCGTAGCAGATAGCGCTGGTCAGGTTATAACCCGACACTTTGAGCTGCGGCTGGACATAGGCGCCACGGCTGAAAGAGGACATCGGCAAATCGAAAAACGGCGCCAGCGGACGCAGCAACTCTTCCAGCGGCACAAACTCACCAAATGGCACCAGGTGATTCTTCTGATAGCGGTTCTGGCTCTGATAGCTGTAAGGCTGCTCGCCACCCAGGACAATCACAGAGTTGTAATCGTGATAACGATTATCGCCTTCTACGCGTGAATCCACGATACCGGTAATCAGTGAGCTGCCGCGTGCACGCAGGTCTGCATCCAGCGCCCGCAGGAACGGTTGCTGGTTGCTTTCCAGATCGGTAATTGCTGATTCGGGCCAGATAATGATCGGCGCTTTGCCGATAAACGGCTGGCTGTATGAGGTGTAAACGCGCAGCGTGTTCAGCAGTTGCTGCGGATCCCACTTCATCGACTGCGGAATATTGCCTTGCACCATCGCAACATCAACGCTGCGTTCCGGCAGCGGCTGATACCACTGCAACATGCGCAGCGGCCACGGCAATAACAGCAGTAACGCGGCGGCAATCAAACTTTTCACGGTACGATGATGCAGCGCGTGCACCAGCAGGCCCGCGATCACCATCAACAGGAAAGTAATGGTTTCCACACCGGCCAGCGGCGCGAGGCCTTTCAGCGGACCATCGATCTGGCTGTAACCAAACTGCAGCCACGGAAAACCAGTAAGCACCCAACCGCGCAGGAACTCGCTAATTTGCCACAGTGCTGGTGCCGCTAAAGCCAAACGCCAGATTGTGGCGCGCGGCCAGAAACGGTTGAGCACGATGGCAAACAGCATTGGATAAAGCGACAGATAGGCCGCCAGCAGAATCACCAGGAAGATGTTCACCGGGCCGGGCATGCCGCCAAAGGTGGCGATGCTGACGTAAACCCAGTTAATGCCGCTGCCAAACAGTCCAAAGCCCCAAACAAAGCCGATCGCTGCTGCCTGCGCAGTGCGGCGTTCCAGCAGCAACAGTTGCAGACCAAACAGCGAAATTAACGCTGCGGGCCAGAAATCGTAGGGGGAAAAGGAAAGGGTGCCAATGGCACCCGTAATTAACGCCAGCAGCAGGCGAACCCGCTGCTGCGAGTAAAGAGAGGCTAAAGCCATAAAATTATTCGTCTTCCAGTTGCGGTTGTGGTGAGTCTTCCGGAATTTTTACATGCACCTGGATGATACGGCGGCTGTCAGCCATGGCGACTTTGAACTGATAGCCATCAATGACAATACTTTCGCCGCGAGCGGGAAGGTGGCCGAATCCCTGCATGACCAATCCGCCAATGGTATCGACTTCGTCATCGCTGAAATCGGTGCCAAAGACCTCATTAAAATCTTCAATTTGCGTTAAGGCGCGCATGGTATAGGTGTAACGATTGAGCTGACGGATATCACGATCTTCTTCGTCGTCATACTCATCTTCAATTTCGCCGACAATCAGCTCAAGAATATCTTCAATGGTCACCAGACCCGAGACGCCACCAAATTCATCAATGACAATCGCCATGTGATAACGCTGCGAGCGGAACTCCTTCAGCATGCGATCGACGCGCTTGCTTTCAGGTACCACCACGGCGGGGCGCAGCACTTTTTCGATGCTGAACGGCTCAGACGCGCTGGCCATAAACGGCAGCAGGTCTTTGGCCATCAAAATGCCTTCAACGTGATCTTTGTCTTCACTGATCACCGGGAAGCGTGAATGTGCGGATTCAATAATCACCGCAAGGCACTCTTCCAGAGTTTGGTTGCGTTTCAGGGTGATCATTTGCGAGCGTGGGATCATGATGTCGCGCACGCGCTGTTCGGCAATATCCAGCACCCCTTCGAGCATGTCGCGGGTGTCCTGATCGATCAGCTCTTTTTGCTCAGAATCGCGGATTAACCCCAGCAGTTCATCACGGTTTTTAGGTTCACCGTGAAACAGTTGGTTGATTAGCAGGGAGAAAAATCCCTTTTTACTACTGGGTGCGTCGCTGTTTTGAGAATGGTCGTCGCTCATGGCGTTTTTATTTAGTTCTCTCTAATGAGGGATTGGGGCTGCTGGCATCCGCGCCAGCAGCGCAATAACCTGAACCAGCGGCTCAGGCGTCTTCTTTCTCCGAAATGTACGGATCAGGATAACCAAGAGCAAGCATTATCTCGGTCTCCAGCGCCTCCATCTCTTCGGCTTCTTCATCTTCGATATGGTCGTAACCCAGCAGATGCAGCGTACCGTGCACCACCATATGCGCCCAGTGGGCTTCGACGGTTTTGCCTTGTTCAGCAGCCTCTTGCTCGACAACCTGACGGCAAATAATCAGATCGCCGAGCAACGGCAGTTCAATGCCCGGCGGTGCTTCAAACGGGAATGACAGCACGTTGGTCGGCTTATCTTTGCCGCGATAAGTCAGATTAAGCTCATTACTCTCAGCTTCATCTACCAAACGAATCGTGACTTCGCTTTCTGGTTGAAACGGCGTTACCGCCGCTTCCAGCCAGCGTTGAAAATCACTCTCTGCCGGCAGATGGTTTTCATCGGCACAGGCCAGTTGTAAATCAAGAATCACCGCGCTCATGAACGCTCCTGCGGGCTGGTTTGGCTGGCAAGCTGCGCTGCGATAGCTTCGCGTTTGCGCTCTTCTGCCTGTTGATCACGGCGTTTCTGGTCGGCGGTTTCCCAGGCTTCATAAGCATTCACGATGCGTGCGACAACCGGATGACGCACCACGTCTTCGCTGTGGAAAAAGTTAAAGCTAATTTCATCGACTTCTGCCAGCACTTCAATGGCGTGGCGCAGGCCGGATTTGGTGCTGCGCGGCAAATCAATCTGCGTGATGTCGCCGGTAATGACCGCTTTGGAATTGAAGCCGATACGCGTCAGGAACATCTTCATCTGTTCGATGGTGGTGTTCTGGCTCTCATCGAGAATCACAAAGGCGTCGTTGAGCGTACGTCCGCGCATATAGGCCAGCGGAGCCACTTCAATCACGTTGCGCTCAATCAGCTTCTCTACACGCTCAAAGCCGAGCATTTCGAACAGCGCGTCGTATAGCGGGCGCAGATAGGGATCGACCTTCTGGCTGAGATCGCCAGGCAGGAAACCGAGTTTTTCCCCGGCTTCAACCGCTGGGCGCGTAAGCAGAATACGGCGAATCTCCTGACGCTCCAGCGCATCCACCGCAGCAGCAACGGCCAGATAGGTTTTACCGGTACCGGCCGGGCCAATACCAAAAGTGATGTCGTGTGCGAAGATATTGGCGATGTACTGCGCCTGATTAGGCGTACGTGGTTTGATCACGCCACGTTTGGTCTTGATGTTCACCGCTTTGCCGAACTCCGGCACGCTCTCAGCGCTCTGTTCCAGCACGCGGCTCTCTTTGATCGCCAGGTGAATCTGGTCCGGTTCGATATCTTTGATCTGACCGCGCATCGGGGCGGTATCAACGTACAGCGTGCGCAGGATATTGACGGCGGCGTCCACGCACAGCGAGCGGCCAGTGAGCGTGAACTGGTTATCGCGGCGTTTGATTTCAAGGCCCAAACGGCGCTCCAGCTGTTTCACATTGTCATCCATCGGACCGCACAAGCTCATCAGTCGTTGGTTATCTGCCGGTTCAAGGGCGATTTCACGCGTTTCGATATTCAAATGAATCCTTAAGGTCACTCAGGGCCAGTTGAAAAAGTGTGCCGGATGCTGAAGAGCAATCTCTCAACATCTTTATGGAATTATTTATGGCGCTACGCCGAGGCGCAAGCTTCAGAAACGATATTTGGGCAGCACTTGTGGAAAGCAAGGGCTTTGGGATGAAACAGGCGACAGCGCTTTGTGCGCTGTCGCTCAACGTTCGAGGTTTCAAGGCTGGAACATGCCGACGCCGATGTCGTTCTCTTTACGGGTACGAGCAATCACCGAAGCCGGGCTTTCGGCCACACGTAGCGCCATTTGCTCTTCGGTGCGCACC
>NZ_DAMBSA010000208.1:0-8060 GCF_032054795.1 Pantoea sp. CTOTU49201 | reverse complement strand
TCGTCGCGCGGCGTCACATATAAATGATTAATAATTTTCTGCTCACGTAATATGTCCGTCGATATATTTTTATCGCACGATCCAGAATATAAAGGATGTGACATGGAGCAATATAATTTTGAATATTCCTTATAAAGAGGGAAGTAATCAAAATCACTTTTCATTTCATAAACCGGCGCAATACCACAATGAAAACGGCCTTCACTGATGCCGCGTTCAATATCATCTAATTGCGCGGTTTGCAGTCGAATTTGTACCTTTGGCGCTTTCTGGTGCAGCTGTTGCACCGCCGCGGTGACCGGCGATTGCGGGTCGGAGATGGTGTTATCCACCACGCAAATCGCAATGTCGCCCAGCAGTTCATTGCGGCTGTTGTGTAAGCGCTCGCGAAACAGATTCAGCGAGACGAACAGCTCCAGCGTGGCCTGATACACGTTGATGCCGTATTGCGTCAGCTCAAAACCTTCGCGTCCGCGGCTGCATAATGTCATGCCGAGACGAATTTCCAGATCGGAAACCTGTTTACTGATCGCCGCCAAACCAATATTGAGTTCGTGACTGGCAGCGGTTAATCCGCCGGCTTCCACCACGCATTTAAATACCCGCAGTAATTTTAAATCGATATTACTCAGTGCCAGAACCGCATTATCGCTGCGATTATTTGCATTGTTTCCGGACTGGGAAACTTTACTTTCCATTTTTGCTATTCAACTCCGGAATAATTGCGGTGAAAGTACAGTGAACCTGAAATAGGCCCTATTTACCAGTGTAGCCATAAAATAAGTTTTTATTATCTCAACTGGCTCATCCATATCTTTTTCATATCGCTGATGATTATCTGTAAGGGGAAATAGCATGTCTGATAATGCCGAACTGTTATGGGGCGCGCGTTTTAAAGCGGCACCGGCGGCGAGTTTAACCGCGCTGTCTCGTAGCCCGGATTATTACTTTGCATTGGCACCTTACGATCTGGCGGGCTGCCGGGCGCATGCCCGTGAACTGGCGCGCGGCGAGCTGCTGAGCGCCGAAGAGCTCAGCACCATGCTGGCGGCCATTGACGCGTTAGACGCCGATTATCGCGCCGGTCAGCTGCATCCGATTGCCGCCGACGAAGATGTGCACACGTTTATCGAACGCGCGCTGACCGAGCGTTTAGGTGCGCTGGGCGGCAAGCTGCGCGCCGGGCGTTCGCGCAACGATCAAACCGTTAACGACCTGCGCCTCTATCTGCGCGACAACGGCCGTAAGGTGGTCAGCGCCTTGCTGACCCTGCAGCAGGCGCTGGTCGAGCAGGCGGCGCAGCACACCGAAAGCGTCGCGCCTGGTTTTACGCATCTGCAGCAAGCGCAGCCGATTGTGTTCGGCCATCAGCTGCTGGCCCACGCGCAATCTTTTGCCCGTGATATTGAACGCATGCAGGATTGGGATCGCCGCAGCGCGCGCTGTCCGCTCGGTGCCGCTGCGATGGCCGGTTCCGCCATTGCGCGTCAGCCGGAGCACGCCGCCGCCGATCTCGCTTATCTCGCGCCGTGCGAGAACTCCATCGATGCCGTTGCCAGCCGCGACTACGCAGCTGAATTCCTGTTCGTCACCAGCATGATCGGCATCAACCTGTCACGCCTGTGCGAAGAGGTGTGCATGTGGGCATCCCGCCAGTTCCGCTGGGTTGAGCTGCACGACAGCTACGCCACCGGCAGTTCCATCATGCCGCAGAAGAAAAACCCGGACATCGCCGAACTGACGCGCGGCCGCTCTGGCCGCCTGGTCGGCAACCTGATGGCGCTGCTCACCACCATGAAAGCGATGCCGCTCTCCTACAACCGCGATCTCAGCGACGACAAACGCAACGTGATTGATGCGGTGGATACGCTGCTGCTGGTGCTACCAGCGATGGCGGGCATGATGTCGACGCTGAAATTCAACACCGACGTGATGCGCGAGCAGGCACCAGACGGCTTCACGCTGGCGACCGAAGTGGCCGACTGGCTGGCGATGCGCGGCGTGCCGTTCCGCGAGGCGCATGAGATCACCGGCCAACTGGTGCAGGTGTGCGAGCGCGAAAATTGCGGCCTGTCGGATCTCAGCGATGTGCAGCTGCACGCAGTGGATGCCCGCTTAACGCCGGACGTACGCAGCGCGCTGACGCTGGAAGCCGCGCTGGCGGCCCGCAGCGGCTACGGCGGTACCGCACCGGCACGCGTGCGTGAGCAACTGGCGCGCTTGCAAACCCTGATGCAGGACCAGCAGCGCTGGACTGAAGATTACGCTGGCCCACGCGCCTGAGGAGAGCTCTATGTCGCAATCAACGCCGATTGAGCCGGGTTTGAACAATAGCCGCGAGCAGACGCATTACGATCTCGATCGTTATCAGGTGGTGCCGCGCCGTTATTACGGCCGCATTACCGCGTCGGCGGTGATTCTGGTGCTGCTGGCGCTGCTGGTGAACGCCTTTGCCCACGGCAATATCGAATGGTCGTTTGTCGGCCAGTTCTTTACCGCCCAGGCGATTCTCAACGGCGTGGTCAACACGCTGATTATGTCGGTGCTGGCGATGGGGCTTGGCGTGCTGTTTGGCGTCATCACCGCCATCATGTACATGTCGCCGAATCCGGTGCTGCACTACATCGCCGTGGGCTACGCGTGGATTTTTCGCGGCACGCCGCTGATTCTGCAGCTGCTGCTGTGGTTCAACCTCGCGCTGGTGTTTCCCACCATCAGCATTCCCGGCGTGTTCAGCGTGCAAACCGTCACCATCATGACGCCGTTTCTCGCCGCGCTGCTCGGTTTGAGCATCAATCAGGGCGCGTACACCTCGGAAGTGGTGCGCGCGGGCTTGCTGTCGGTGGATACCGGGCAATACGAAGCGGCGAAAGCCATCGGCATGCCGCGTCTGCAGGCGCTGCATCGCATTATTCTGCCGCAGGCGATGCGCGTGATTCTGCCGCCGGTCGGCAACGAATTTATCAGCATGATCAAAACCACCAGTCTCGCCAGCATGATTCAGTACTCCGAACTGCTCTACAACACGCAAACCATCTATTTCGCCAACGCGCGCGTAATGGAACTGCTGTTTGTGGCGGGCATTTGGTACCTGATTGTGGTCACGGTGTTGTCGTTTGGACAGAGCCGACTGGAACGTTATTTCTCACGCGGCCATCGTCAGCGTCAGTAATCAGGAGCCCAACATGAGAAACATCGTGCGCGCCGTCAAGGTGAACAAATATTTCGACCAGTTCCACGCCCTGAAGGATGTCAGCCTCGAAGTGAACTACGGCGAGGTGATGTGCATCCTCGGTCCCTCCGGTTCCGGCAAAAGCACCTTTTTGCGCTGCATCAACCAGCTTGAGAAGGTCGATAAAGGCGGGATTTGGGTCGACAACGAGCTGGCGGGCTATCGCATCGCCGGTAACAAGCTGCATGCGCTGAGCGACAAGCAGATTGCGCGTCAGCGCCTGCAAACCGGCATGGTGTTCCAGCGCTTTAACCTGTTCCCACACAAAACCGCGCTGGAGAACATCATCGAAGGGCCGTGTCGCGTGCTGCTGCGTCCAAGACGTGAAGCCAGCGAAGAGGCGATGGCGCTGCTTGATCGCGTTGGTCTGGCGCACAAAGCGCACGACTATCCGCAGTCGCTCTCCGGCGGTCAGCAACAGCGCGTGGCGATTGCTCGCGCACTGGCAATGAAACCCAAACTGATGCTGTTTGACGAACCCACTTCGGCGCTGGATCCGGAGATGGTGGGCGAAGTGCTGGCGGTGATGCGTCAGCTGGCAAAAGAGGGCACCACCATGCTGGTGGTCACCCATGAAATGGGCTTCGCCCGTGAGGTGGCCAATCAGGTGGTGTTTATGGACGAGGGACGCATTATCGAGCAGGGCGCACCGGAAGACATTCTGCTGAACCCGCAAAATCCACGGATGAAAAACTTTATTAACGCGATTCTTCTTTAACATTACCGGGGTGAATATGAAAAAGCTGTTATTGAGTGCCATCAGTGCCGCCGTTTTGCTGCAATCCTCTGCCTGGGCAGATATCGCCGTACCGGCTGCGATCAAAGAGAAAGGACTGACCGTGGCGATCATGCCGAACTACCCGCCAATGGATTTTAAAGATCCGGCCACCAACCAACTGACCGGCGTGGATTACGATCTCGGCCAGGCGATTGGTGAAAAGCTCGGCGTGAAGATCAACTGGCAGGAGATCGCCTTCGAGCAGATGGTGAACGCGGTGGTGACCAAACGCGTCGATCTGGTGATGTCCGGCATGACGGACACCAAAGAGCGTCAGCAGGTGGTTAACTTTATCGACTACTTCAAAACCGGCCCGCAGTTCTACACCCAATCCGCGCGCAGCGATATCAACAGCGCGATGGATCTGTGCGGTAAGAAAGTCGGTACCAGCCGTCGCACCACCTTCCCACTGGAAATTGCTAACCGGTCAAAAGCGCACTGTGAAGCGGCCGGTAAGCCCGCGATCATCGTGGTGGGCGCCGAAGGCACCGCCGATGCGCGTACTCAGCTGCGTCAGAACCGACTGGATGGCGTGGTGCAGGGCAGCGAAACCCTGCCTTACATCATGGATCTGGAAAAGGGCAAATATAAGGCGCTGGATAAAGCCTTCTCCTTCCAGTACACCGGCATGGCGATTGGTAAAGATGCGGGCGAGCTGACCACGGCGATTCAGGCGGCGATCGACGCGATGATTGCTGATGGCTCTTACCAGAAAATCCTCGGCAAATGGGGCCTGGCAGACAACGGCGTGGCGAAGGCTACCGTTAACCAGGGCTAAGGAGCGCGCAGATGCAACAACCGGGCGCAGTGCGCTGGCCGCAGGGAAAACGCGGCTGTATGGCGCTGGCGTTTGACCTCGACGGTCCCACCGGCGATGCCATGCTGAATGGCAGCCTGTGGTCAACGCCAGAGTATTTTACCTTTGGGGCTTACGGGCCGTACCGCGCGCTCGGGCGTTTGCTTGACCTGCTGCGCGCCTTCGAGCTGCCCGCCACCTTCTTTGTGCCGGCGTGGGTGGTGGAGCAGTGGCCGCAGCAGTGTCAGGCGATTATCGAACAGGGCCACGAAGTGGCCTATCACGGCTACCGCCACGAATCCTTCTGGGCGATTTCACCGGATGAACAGCGTGCGGTGATGGCGAAATCGGCAGAAATCTTTCACCAACATCTTGGCATCACCGCCTGCGGTTTTCGTACGCCGTCGGGCGACTGGCATGCCGAAACGCCACAAATCCTGCGCGATGCGGGCGTGATTTATTCCAGCAGCATGCGCGGCGACGATCGTCCTTACAGCATTCCGGTGGCGGGTCATACGCCGCTGGTGGAGATCCCCGGTAAATGGGAGATGGATGATTACGCCTCGCTGGCCTACACGCGCCAGCCCGATTTTCCCAAAGGCGGCGACCGCATCTCCAGCTATGCGCACACGCGTGATAACTGGCAGCGCGAGTTCGATGGCGCGATGGATGAAGGTTTGTGCCTCACCACGCTGTTTCACCCGAAAATCTCCGGCCAGCCGGGACGCATTTTGCTGCTCGAACAGCTGTTTGAACATATGACGGCGCGCGATGATGTGTGGTTTGCGCGCTGCGACGCGGTGGCGCAGTGGTATTTGCAGGAGCAACAGCATGACTGAACCTTCACGCTGGCCGCTGGGCTTCCAGTCGGCGGCGATCCTCACCATCGATTTCAACGACATTCACGGTATTCTCACTCAGGCGCCGGCGGTAGCGGGACGCGATAAAACCCTGTCGGTGTGGCGCTACGGCACGCTGCGCGGCGTTGATCGCTTGCTGGCGCTGCTGGCGGAAAAACAGCTCAAAGCCACATGGTGTATGCCCGCGATTGTCGCCGAAGAGCAGCCGGAATTGGTGCAGCGCATGGTGGCCGACGGCCATGAAATCGCCTGCAGCGGCGATAGCCATGAAGATTTCTCGCTGCTGACGCTAGAGCAACAAATTGCCAGCGTGACGCGCGGTTGCGACAAACTGGCGCACATTACTGGGCGCAAAATTATCGGCTTCCGCACGCCTGCTGGGCAGTGGAAACCGGGATTGGCCGAGGCGCTGATAGAACGCGGTATTCGCTGGTCATCCAGCTGGCGCGGCGACGATTTGCCGTACTTCCATCCCGGCACGCGCCTGGTGGAACTGCCAATGCACTACACGCTGGAAGATGAGCCCTACTTCGCCTTTAACCTCAGCCCGGCTATTCCGCCAGGGCAATCGCGTATCGCACCTTATGCGGAAACGCTGGCGAATATGACGCAAGATTTCCACGGCTTCCACCGCTTTGGTCTGTGCTACTTGCTGCGCCTGCATCCGGAAATCATTGGTACCGCTGGACGCATTGGTTTGCTGCGGGCGCTGCTTGACATGCTGCAACAACACAACGTGTGGATCGCCACCGCTGAGCAGGCGGCGGCGCACTGGCAGACGCAGCCGGATAACGATTTATCCCATCCGGCGGAAGTGTTTACCCGCATCATTGGAGGTGCGCATGGCGAGCACGCTTGATCAACTGGCGGCGTTTATCGCCGAGACGCATTTTGCACAGCTGCCTGCGCCGCTGGTGGAGCAGGCGAAACGCCATTTGCTCGACACGCTCGGCGCTTCGCTGGCGGGCTGCGACAGCCCGATTTGGCGCGAATGTCTGGCGCTGGTGCAGGCCGAAGGTGGACGCGAGCAGGCGCAGATCTGGGGCTGCGCGCAACAGGCCAATCCGCGTCAGGCAGCGTGGCTGAATGGCGTGGCGGCGCATATGTATGAACTCGACGACACCGGCGGCTGCGATCACTCCGGCGCGGTAGTCATTCCGGCGCTACTGGCGGCCTTGCCGCTGGCGACGCAGCCGGTGGACGGGCAAGCGCTGCTGGTGGCGATGGTGATCGGCTATGACGTCGGCCGCCGGGTGTTAGAAGCCTGCGGCGGTTACTCGGCGCACAACGGCGCAGGCTGGCACTCGACCGCCAGCTGCGGCGTATTTGGTGCGGCGGCGGCGGTGTGTTCATTGTTACAACTGGATCGCGCGAAGTGTGCGTCTGCTCTGGGCATTGCCGCCAGCTTCAGCGGCGGTTTGTGGGGCTTTATCCACGACGGATCGCACACCAAAAAACTGCATGCGGCGCGCGCCGCAGAAGGCGGCGTACAGGCCGCATTGCTGGCACAACGCGATATCAGCGGCCCTTCGGCGGTGTTTGAACCGCGCTGGGGCGGCTTCCTGCAAACCTTAGCGGCTGAAACCCAACAGCCGCAGGCTTTGACGGCGGATCTCGGTGAGGTATGGAAACTGGCGCGCTGCTCGATCAAACCTTACGCTTCATGCCGTGGCACCCACGCGGCGATTGATGCGCTGGGAATCCTGCTGCAACAGCATGATGTGCGCGCAGAGCAGATCGCGCGCATCGTGGTGGGCATGAATCCGTTCCTGCTGGAGATGTGCGGCGGTCGTGAGTTACACAGCCTGGCGGCGGCGCAGATGAGCTTGCCGTATGCGCTGGCGGCGCGTGCATTATACGGCTCGGCGGAGCTGGCGAGTTATGACGACGCCAAACGGCTGCATCCTGATGTGGAAGCGTTGCTGGCGCTTATTGAGCTGGTGATCGATGAACAGCAGAGCCGCGACGACGAACCGTGGGTGCGGCTGGAAACCGTGCAGGGCGCGCAGTGGCAGCAGCATGTGCCGGTGCCGTCAGGCGCGCCGAGCAATCCGCTCACGCTGGATGCGCTGCTGGCGAAGTACCGCAGTTTGGCGGCGCGTGTGTTGCCGCTGGAGCAGGTCGAACGGCTCGAGGCGGTGTGCCTGGAGCTGGATGAAGTGGCGGATGTGCGGGAAGTGGTGGGGTTGTTGGCGCTGAGGTAAAACCAGGTCGGCATAAATGCCGACCCTACAAAATCCACGCATTTCGCCGTAGGGTCGCCATAAATGAATTGCACCCCAAATGTTGGACCATAATCTGACATCGAAGGTGCAGCTCCATGACAACAAAATATCCCGTCGAATTTAAACTCTCGGCCATTCACTATTTTCTTAGCGGCCATGCCGGTATTGA
>NZ_DAMBSA010000207.1:0-8085 GCF_032054795.1 Pantoea sp. CTOTU49201 | reverse complement strand
ACGATATCGCCAGGCCGCGTGGTGGCGCGCAGCGCCAGCGAAATCGCTTCGATGCAGCCGTTGGTGATCAGGATGTCATCAGCGTTGATATTGCAGCCATAATCCACCGCGCGGCGTGCAATTTCATTTTTCAGCGGCGCATAGCCGGTGCCTTTCACTGTGTTGCCGAGCAGCGCCGGTTTGCTGTATCCCATCTGGCGCATCAGCAAACCAATCTTCTTCACCGGATAGAGTGAGATGTCGCCGTTAGCCAGATCCAGCCGCACGCGGCAGTCTGAACCAAGCATCGCCAGATGCAGCTCGGTTTGCTCGTCGAGCGGCGCCACTTCGCGCGCTTGCTCGTTGATGACGGTGGGAAACGTTTTATTAGCAGGTCGCGGGGCGACAAAAAAACCGGACTTAGGACGCGCCACCGCGTAGTGCTCATCCTCAAGGGTACGTAATGTTTTCAGCGCGGTGGTCATGCTGACGCTGTACTGCGTCGCCAGCGTGCGCACCGACGGTAAACGGCTGTCGGGCGGCAGCGAGCCGCTGTGAATGGCTTGTTTTATCTGCTCTGCGATTTGACGGTAACGACTGCCCTGTTCCGTTTCACCCGCCATCTGTTCCACCCTATTTCGTCCGGATCTGTGCGTTTTCACCAGATTACATTCAAAGTACTTTAGGCTGCATTAGTTAATTGATAACCATACGCATTAGTTGCAGTGCCGCTTCCGACTAAAAAATTCATTCCGTAGCACCTTCGTGGCCCATTTCCCGTCTGTTGCCGCCAGCACGGCAGCAGCGACTTTATTAGCCAAAGGATGAAGTGAAAAATGAATAATCTGTCCACCATGATGCGAGAGATTAGTGGATATCTCACCCCCACGATTATCGATTCAGCGCAACACTGTTCACGCCGTTTATTGGCCGCACTTCCCGATGCCGCGCACCCGGAAAATAACCGCGTGCTGTTGGCCTACGGCGGCGGCAAAGACAGCAGCTATATGGTGGCGTACGTACGCTACATTCAGGGGCTGATCTGGCAGCAGCACGGCAGCACCTTTCAGCTGCGCATCAGCACCAACCGTCATGCGGCGATGAACGACAGCGTGATGGAGAATATCGATCGCGTGTATCGCGCGCTGCACATCCTCGATGATGACTTTACTGAATGTCTGGTGACCGACGGCCTGCAAATCCGCCACTTCGATCGCCATTTACCGATGCCCGACAGCGTGCGCCAGCAGAATCGCAACGATGTGCTGATGAATGGCCACCGCTTCCGCGCCGATGCGCGCTCCACCTTTTGTAACGCCTGCAATCTCAGCATGGTGAACTCGTTTGGCCTGGCGGCGCATTACGACGGCGGCGTTGATGTGATCATCACCGGCGATTCGCCGCAGGAACAAACCGCTTATCTGGCGTGGGCGCGCCATCTTTCGCGGCTTTTTGATGCGCCGGTAGCGGATAAATCGCGCGGCTTTAGCGGCTTCCTGCAGACGCTGGATGGCGTGGCCGAGCGCTATTTCGCCGATATCTACGGTGCCGATCAGGTGACGCCCGCGCACCGCATTACCTGGCAGCTGGAACGCGATCCGCTGTTCTTCAACATCTATCAAGACACCGCGTATGAAGCCGGCGCGCACTGGGCGCTGCTGACCGAATTTATGCATTTCCGCTTTGATGAACTGATGTTCAGCTTCTCCGAATCGGACTGCGGTAACCCGACGTTAATGGCACATATTCGCGGTCTGCGAGCGGAGACGCTGTTGCAGCGTAGCTACGCCGAAGGCATTCGCGAATATGTGCGCTTTGCGCTCGGGCTGATGGTGAAAAAGGATTTCCCGCCGCAGCTGATCGATGAGATGGCGGCACGCTATCAGGACGATGAGGCGATCAAGCGCGCCCGCCAGCGCGCTGCGCAGTTCGCCGAACAAGCATTTGGCCTCAATGAAACCCAACTGGTTTGCATGATCTATTCGCCGTTTATCGCCGAAGGCCATCAGCTAAAAAGCTGGCTGCAGCAGTTGGTCGATGCGCCGGACGAAGCGGCAGTGCGCGCGCTGCTGCGCGGCGAAAGCGACGATCTGTTGCTGGCGCAGCAGCTAGAGCAACTTTCTGGTTTGACCGTGGCACAGATGCGTCACTGCTGGCGCAGCGCGCAGGTGAGTTCACTGCTGGACGATCAGCGCGGCGATGCGCTTTCGCGCGTGCTGCGTTTTGACCCGCACAAAGCAGTGATTCAGGTGAATAACGGTGTGATGCAAGACGTCGTCACTGAAGTGATCTCCGGGCGTTAACCCGGTAAGGCAACGCGATGAGAAAGATTTTCCTGCAGATTGGCGCCACCCGCGACGGACAAAATCCTTACTGCGCGGTGGCCAAACGCGAGGGCTACTTTACCGTGCTGGCGGAGATGGGCGACTTCGTCGATTACCAATCGCTGAGCATCCCGTTGCCGTTCGATCTGATTGTGCGGCTCGATCGCCCGGAAAATCCGTGGGATGTGCTGCAAGCCTGTTTACATGCCGGGTTGATGGAGCATCCTCACGTGGTACTGGCCGGCTTTGAAGCCTACAACGCCAGCGCCGGTCGTGTGCGCGAACTGCTGGCGGGGCCCGATGCCGGTGTGAGCTTTATTCCGCCGGATAAGTACGCGCAGCGCATGGCGTTGCGTAAAGCCTGGCAGCGCTTTCCGCAGCCGGAGTTTCGCTTTTTTGCCTCGCCGCTCAGCATTCGGGATGCGCGTGAAGCGCTGCTCTATCCCTGCGTGATTAAGCCGGTTGATGGCGGCGGCGGGCTTGGCATCTGGCTGGTGAAAGAGGCCAGCCAGCTTGATGCGGTGATCGGCAAGCTGGTCGATACCATGAATTACGGCGGGCGCGGCTTCAGCGGATTTATCGTTGAGAGCTGGCTGGCGGGCGATGAGTATTCGCTGCAAGGCGTGGTGGCGGACGGCCACGCCGTGGCGCTGACCTGCTGCCAAAAGGTGATCGAACACCATAGCGATGCCGATGGCTGCGTCAGTTTTTACGAATCTGGTCATGTGGCGGTCGCGGCGCAGCAACTGCCCGCCAGCTTTAGCAGCCTGATGAGCTTCTGCTGCGAAACCTTCGGCTATCGTCAGGGCGCGTTTCACATCGACTTTATTTTGGTCAACGGCGAACCGCACTTCCTCGAAATGGGCTTCCGCCTTTCCGGCATGGGCGTGGTGAATCTGGTGCAGGAAGTCACCGGCATCAACTGGGCAGAAGTGGCGTTTCACATCGAAGCCGGTCACGGCATGCCGCCGCTGCATTTTCCGCCGCAGCCGCAGGCGGTGGGCCGCGTGCGTTTGCGTCAGCGCCTGCAGTATGACGCGGCTGAACGCTGGATCGAACAGCATCAACGCGGTCAGCTGTTGCCGCCGCTCAATCTGCCCGCGCTGGCGGTTTCACCGCGCTCTTCACTGTATGCCGATTTAACCCGCCACGCCGGTATTCTCGCCACCTTCCGCCTCGCCGCCACCAGCCGCGACGAAATTCTGGCGGTGTTCCATCAGATCCTTGAGGTCTCATCGCTCACCACACGGAGAGATTTACTATGTGCAGAATGATTGTGGCGCACGGCCAATTTGATGCCGCTGCGGTGCTGGACGCCGCGCGTGCCATGAGCTGCGGTGAAACCGCCACGCACGAAGGTCCGATTAAACAGCATCCCAACGGTTGGGGCTGTTTATGGCTGGAACAAGGGCACATTCGCACGCTGCACGGCACCGGCACTTTCGCCGATGCGCTGCCAACCATTGATGTTGATCGCCTGCGCGGCCGCTTTCTGGCGGTGCATGTACGCCACGCCACGCTGAGCAAAAATCACGGTATCGAATTTTCCCATCCGCTGTGGCGCACCAGCGGCGCGACGCAGTGGTACATGATGCATAACGGTTTTTTGCCCACCGTCTATCAGCAATTGGGCATGGCGGAATCGCGTTTCGATTCCGCTGAGTATCTGGAATATGTAGTGGATCGCGCCACGCCCGCCGATTTCACCCGTGATTATCTGCGCGACAAGATGGCGCAGGTCGCGCCGGGCGGCAGTTCGGCCAATGCTATTTTTGTCACGCGCGATAAAGCCTGGGCGTGGCAATGGCATCCCGACGATACGCCCTATCCCAACTATTTCACGCTGCATCGCTTACAGAACAACAACACCACATTTATCTCTTCTGAACCAATTTCAGCACTGGGCACGGCGTCTGAATGGCGTCGTATGAGTAACCATGAACTTCATGAATTTCCAATTGGGGAGTGATCAACATGGCGATTTTCAATCAGATCCGCGTTATTCATCCGAACATGTTTGTGGAAAGCACCTGGCTGGATGACATCGTCACAGCGCGCGTTCCATTGCTGGTGTTACGTAACTTCCTCACGCCGGAAGTGCGCGCAGCGGTGGTCGATGATTTGCAGCAGTGCCGCGAACAGGTGCGGGTGTCGCACTATCCGAACGGCGCGCTGACCACGCTTGGCCCTTATCTGGCGAAGCACACCGCAGCACCGGAAAACTACTTCACCGAGCTGCGCGATATCCAGCCCGCGCTACCGCCGTCGCTGCACTGCCTGCGCGATCAGATCTACAACTGGGTGAAGCACGCGCTGCGCCTGGAAAGCCTGCAAACCGCCAACGAACCTGAACTGGGCGATTACGCCGGTTCGATTGTGCGCTTCCACGCCAACGGCGTCGCCAATCCCCTGCATAACGACAACATCGTGCGCGATGCCGCTGGCAGCGGATTGGCGGTGACCCACATCCTGCATCAACTCAGCTGCGTGGTCTGTTTGCAGGAGTGCAACGCCGGCGGCGAGCTACGCATCTTCAATAAGAAGTGGCAGCCGGTGGATGAGTACTACAAAACGCCGGGCGAGCTCGGTTATCAAACCGGCGTCATCGAACACAGCGAGGTGTGCGAATTCTCACCGCGCAGTGGCGATATCTATCTGTTTAACCCTGCGTTTTATCACGAAATTGATCGCGTGGAAGGCGACACGCGCATCACCATGGGCTTCTTCTTTGGCCTGACCGACAAAAAAATGAAACACGCCATCGCCTGGAGTTAACGCCAGGTTTTCGACGAGGAGACGAGCATGAATACCTATGAAAAAGTAGCGGCCCTGCTGGATCAGCATCAGGCGCGTTATCGCGTGGTGGAGCATGAAGCCATCGGCCAGACCGACCTGATCAGCGAGATTCGCGGTAACGATCTCAATCAGGCGGCCAAAGCGATGGTGCTGGAAGTGGCGATGCCGGATGGCGCGGATGCGCGCTATCTGCTGGCGATTGTGCCGGGCGACTGCAAGATCAACTTCAAGAGCGCCGCGCGCGCCATTGGCGGCAAGAAGTCGAGTTTTGCGCCACCAGAGAAAGCGCAGGAGTTAACCCAGTGCGTAATGGGCGCGGTGCCGCCGTTTAGTTTTGATGACCGGCTGGCGCTGCGCGTCGATGCGCGCCTGCGCGACGTCGGCACGCTGTGGTTCAACGCGGGCGCACTGGATCGCTCCATTGCTTTACAGGTGGATGATTTCTTTAAGATTGTCGGTGAAGAATGTTGTGCCGAGATCGCGACACCGGTAACGGCAACTGCCTGATTACGGCAGGAAGGAATGAGTATGTCAGTTAAAGATATGTTGTTAGCCCTGCTGGTTGTGGTGGCGTGGGGCGTGAATTTTGTGGTGATTAAGCTGGGCCTGCAGGACATGCCGCCCTTCTTGCTGGCGGGGTTGCGTTTTAGCCTGGTGGCATTTCCGGCGATCTTGTTTGTGAAGCGTCCGGCGATTCCGCTGCGCTGGCTGATCGTCTACGGCATGACCATCAGCTTTGGCCAGTTCGCCTTTCTGTTCCTTGCCATCAAATTGGGCATGCCGGCAGGATTGGCGTCGCTGGTGTTACAGGCGCAGGCCTTTTTCACCTTGCTGCTGGGCGCGCTGTTCCTGGCGGAGAAGATGCGCTGGAATCACATCGCTGGCATTTTAGTGGCGACGCTCGGCATGTTTATGCTGGCGACCGCAGGCATGGCAGGCCAAACCACCGCGGGCATTACGCTCACCACCATGATGCTGACGCTGGCTGCGGCGCTGTCGTGGGGGCTCGGCAATATCACCAACAAAATCATTTTGCGTAACCGCAAAGTGCCGGTGATGTCGCTGGTAGTGTGGAGTGCGCTGGTGCCGATAGTGCCGTTTTTTGCCTGCTCGTGGCTGTTCGATGGCAAGGCGGCGATTGTCACCAGCCTGCTGCACATCTCGCTGCAAACGGTGTTGGCGCTGGTCTATCTCGCCTTTATCGCCACCATTGTCGGCTACGCGATTTGGGGTAACCTGCTGAGTCGCTATGAAACCTGGCGCGTAGCTCCGCTGTCGCTGCTGGTGCCGGTGGTGGGAATTCTCAGCGCGGCGCTGATTCTCGGTGAAACCTTGTCGATTCAACAGATGATTGGGGTTTCAGTGATCATCCTCGGCCTGCTGGTGAACGTGTTTGGCGGCATGGTCAGTCAGCGATTATTGGTGCGCACCTAAACAAAAAACGCCGCTTTTCAGCGGCGTTTTTTTCAACTCAGATCCTGATTACAGGATTTCGATACGACGCGGTTTCGCCTCTTCCGGGACGATGCGTACCAAATCGATACTCAGCAGACCATTTTCCAGACGCGCATCGCGCACCGTGATGTGATCGGCCAGCTGGAATTTGCGCTCGAAGTTGCGCTCGGCGATGCCCTGATACAGGTACTTACGCTCCGGCTGCTCTTCAGGATGCGCACCGCGCACCACCAGCACGTTGTCATGCGAGGTGATATCTAACTCGCTCTGGGCAAAGCCCGCCACGGCAATGGTGATACGGTAGAAATTCTCATCCACCAGCTCAACGTTATACGGAGGATAGCCACCATTGGCCTGGTTTTGGTTGGACTCAAGCAGGTTAAACAGGCGGTCGAAACCAATGGCAGAACGATAAAGTGGAGAGAGATCAAAATTACGCATAATAAGACTCCTGATATTCAGCAAGTTTAGGCAACCTTCCACCATGGACAGGTTGTGCAGTCCGTTGTTGTCCCTTCCGGCAACAGCAACAAGACCGTTCCTTAAAAGTGGGTGCAGCCTGGTCGCTTTCAAGGGCTGATGCGTATTTTTTTACAGCAATTCTGACGATATGACATACACTCAGGGGACGATTCGCCTGAGAAACCAAGACGCGGCCATAGAGCTTTGCTTAACGTCAGGTGACACACTCCAGCCAGGGCCATGCCATGACTGAAGGGATGATGATGATGAATATGATGAAACGCTTTCCGCTCACAGCTGTGCTGGTTTGCAGTACCTTCGTTACTTCGGGCTGCTCCAGCGTTATGTCTCACACCGGCGCCAGCCAGGGCTACTATCCCGGCACGCGCGCCAGCGCAGAGATGATCACTGACGACAATACCAGCTGGGCGATCAAGCCGCTGGCGCTGATCGATCTCCCGTTCTCAGCGGTGATGGACACCGTGCTGCTGCCGTGGGATTACTTCCGTTCTGACGACGATAAAAGTAAGGATTCTATCCACGAGCGCGTGATGCAGAGCGAAAAAATGGCTGGCACGCAATCCAGCCTGGCGACTGCAGCTGCTATGCCCGCGCAGCCGCACTAACGCAAAACAGTTGCCGCCAGCCGTCCACTTCCCGCATATAAGCGATCTTTTCTCCATCCGGCGACCAGACCACCGCATCACCGGATGGCGCTTGACCGCTACGTGGCGTTAAGCGCGTACATTTCCCCGTCGCCATCTCACAGCGCATCACACTGTTATCACAGATAAAGCTTATCGCGCCGCCTTGTGGATGCCAGCTAAACGCCGACTGAATGCTGCTCGCTAACTGCGTCACCTGACGCGGCTGACCGCCATTGGGTGAAACCGTCCACAGCTGAATCACGCCCTGATCGTCCGCCAGCAAAAAGGCGATGGCGCTGCCATCCGCGGAGGCGCGCAGCCAGTGGCGCGGTTGCAGTGCCAGGCCATGGGTGTGCGTGATGCGTCGCTGCTGCACGCCAGCTGGCGGCGCAGGCAATTTATCCGCCGTGCCCTGTAAGGGC
>NZ_DAMBSA010000206.1:0-8093 GCF_032054795.1 Pantoea sp. CTOTU49201 | reverse complement strand
TAGCGAAGAACAGTGGCTGCAAATCGCGCCGCTGCTGGCGCGTAAGCGTGCTGATGGTTACCTGATTTGGCATCGCGATGACGGTGAAATCAGCATGGCGCAGCCGATTGATAACAACCGTGCGGCGCTGGCGTTCGCCAAAATCTGGCAGGACGATGAGGCGCATCTCGCGCAGCGGCTGCAACAGCTGCAATCGCTGGCGCAAACCGTCATCACTCCGCGCTAACATGATCGATTTTCCCGACAATAAACAGATAACTGCAGATGCCAATCGCGGCCAGCACGGCGATAAATGCCAGTGCTGGCGCGAAGTTATCGCCATCGATTAACGCACCAATAGCAATCGGCACCACGATGGAGGAGAGCGCGCCGGTAAAGTTAAATACGCCGCCCGCCAGACCAATCAAATGGCGCGGTGCCAGCGCCGTGACAAACACCCACGTAATGGTCGCCAGGCCGTTGCCGAAAAATGCCAGCGACATAAACAGGATGATCAGCGTGGAATCATCGGTGTAGTTGGCTCCAAGGATAAACAGCGTCAGGAACAGGCCGAGGATCACCGGCAACTTGCGCGCCACGCTGGCGGAGACACCGCGACGTATCATGCGATCCGAGGCAAATCCGGCCAGCAGCACGCCGCAGAAGGCGGCGAAGTAGGGCACCGAAGCCACATAACCGCTTTTGATGAAGCCCATGTGGCGATACTCCACCAGATAGGTCGGGAACCAGGTGAGGAAGAACCAGAAAGTGGCGGAAATGGTGAACTGGCCAATATAGATGCCGACCAACTTGCGAGTGCGGAACATCTGCGCCAAATCGCTCCAACGGGCTTTAGGCTGCTGCGTATTCTGCCGACTCTCCAGCAGCGCACCGTTGTCGCGCAAATAGTTGAGCTCAGCTTCGGACACGCCTTGATGTTGATTCGGCTCGCGGTAGAGCCAATACCACACCAGCGCCCAAATCATCCCCGCAACTCCGGTAATCAAAAACAGCCCGCGCCAGCCAAACGCATCCTGCAGGTGAAACAGCAGCGGCGTCATGCAGGCGAGGCCGACAAACTGTGCTGAGGAGTAAATACCGATCGCGCTGGCGCGCTCTTGCTCCGGGAACCAGCTGGAGATGACCCGATTGTTGGAGGGCATCACCGGCGCTTCAAACGCGCCCACGCCAAGCCGCAGACCGAACAGCGCGCCAAAGCTATTGGCAAGCGCATGTAGCGCGGTAATCAATGACCAGGCAAACAAACCGACGCCATAGACCACGCGCGCACCAAGGCGATCGATGAGGAATCCGCCGGGAATCTGCAGTGCAGCGTAGATCCAGCCGAAAGCAGAGAATATCAATCCCATCTCCATCGGCGTGAAGCGTAGTTCGCCCGCCATTGCCGTGGCGGCAACCGACAGGTTAGTACGATCCATGTAATTGATAATGATGTTAACAAACACCAGACTGAGCATCAGAAAGCGCGTGCGTCCAGCGCGAACGCTGACGGCTGTTTGGCTAAGCGGCTGTTCTGTCATTGGCAACTCTCCCGAACCCAGAAGTGTTTCTTTAATAGAAACGTTTAAGTGTTTTTTTGGCGAATCTGTACCGCTAAATTTGCGATCGCGGCGAGGTTAAAACAGCAGAGTGCCCGAACTTTTTGCTGAATCAAAACTCAGAGCATCACGCATGGTAATGTGTTTTGGGTTTAGCCATAGTGGCGACCTGCAAATTGAATCCCTCAAGGAGGACTTTCGTGAAACTGAAAGCACTGGCGCTGGCCGCCGTAATGAGCACCGGCGCACTGTCCGGTTTAGTTCAGGCAGGCGAATTGCCGAATGGACCGCATGTGGTGACGTCTGGACAGGCAAGCGTTGATGCCACGCCTGATATCGCCAGACTCGCCATCGTGGTGAGTGTTTCGTCGAAAGACGCGGCAGAAGCGAAGAAACAAGCTGATGACCGCGTGGCGCAATATTTCGATTTCCTGCAAAAGAACGGCATTGAGAAAAAAGAGATTGATGCGGCAAACCTCAGCACGCAGCCAGAGTACGATTACACCAAAGAAGGTAAGTCGGTACTGAAAGGCTATCGTGCCGAACGTCAGGTGCAGGTGACGTTGCGTCAGCTGGACAAGCTGAACGAGCTGCTGGATGGCGCGTTAAAATCTGGCCTGAATGAAATTCGTTCCGTCGAGTTGGGTGTTGCGAATCCGGACAGCTATAAAGAAAAGGCGCGAAAAGTGGCGATTGCCAATGCTACGCAGCAGGCCAATGCGCTGGCAGAAGGGTTTAACGCTAAGTTAGGTTCGGTTTACAGCATCCGCTATCACGTTGCGAACTATCAACCGATGCCGATGGCGCGCATGTATAAAGCCGCCTCAGCATCCGCTGATACCACCGCGCAGCAAACTTACGAGCAGCAGAGCATTCACTTCGACGATCAGGTGGATGTGGTGTTCGAAATCAAACCGAATACGCCGTAAGTCTGTATATCAGGTCGCCATGAATGGCGACCTGATCTTTACGCCGGCAACACATCCTGACGCAGCACACGATGTCCGTGCGCAATCAGCGCATCGGTGACGCTGCGCATCAAACGGCTTTCCGGCGCAAACCGGTGCCAATACAGCATACGACGCTGATACAGGCCTGGCGTCAAATCCACCAACTCACCTTGCGCCAGCTCGCGCTCAATCTGCAGATGCGGAATCATACAGCACACCGAACCCTGACGCGCCAGCTGCACAAAGGCTTCTGACGAGTTAACGATGTGGCAGGGCACGCTGCCCGGCGACAGGTCAAAGTTCTGCTGTAAAAACGCCTGATGCATATCATCCAGATGATCAAACGCCACCGCCGGTGCTTTCAGCAGCGCAGAGCGCGTAACGCCATTTGGGAAGTAACGTGCAGCAAAATCAGGTGAGGCGCAGAACAGATAATCGAGCGCGCCCAGTTGATCCACTAAGCAGCTTGGCAGCGGCTGCGGCTGAATACTCACCGCGCCGACCACTTCACCACGACGCAGACGTTCCTGCGTGCGGGTTTCATCTTCTACCTGCAAATTCAGGCGCACCGGCGAATCGGCCAGCACATCTTTAAGCGCGGGCAGCAGCCAGGTTGCCAGACTGTCGGCATTGACCGCCAGCGACAGCAACAGCGGCGTGGTTCCACCGTTATCATCACCTAGCCACTCCTCTTCCAGCAGCTCAACCTGATGTAACAGCGCCAGTAATTTTTGTCCCTGCTCGGTCGGACGCGGCGGCACGGTGCGCACCAGCAGCGGCTGACCAAATAAATTTTCCAGCTGTTTAATACGCTGCGAAACCGCAGATTGGGTAATGCAAAGTTTTTGTGCCGCACGCTCAAAGCCGCGCTCGCGAATCACAGCATCCAGCGCCTGAAGCGTTCGATAATCCGGGCGTTTCATTGTTGTTCTCTCTCGTTCAGGGTGGACGTTACTATGCCATAAAACTGTCAAATTGTGCTGCGGCGCATTTTTGCGGGCTGGCTTCCAAAGCGTTAAATCGGCTGTCTAACAGTCGCGCTTTTTTACAGCGCCTTGTTTTATACTACGCGCACTTCGATGTCGCACAGGTTTTAAACATACCATGACCCAGGATGAACTGAAAAAAGCGGTAGGTTGGGCAGCGCTGCAGTACGTAGAGCCCGGCACCATTGTCGGCGTAGGTACCGGATCAACGGCGGCGCATTTTATTGATGCGCTTGGCACCATGAAGAATCAGATTGAAGGCGCGGTTTCCAGCTCGGAAGCCTCGACGGAGAAACTGAAAGCGTTAGGCATTCACGTCTTCGATCTCAACGAAATTGATGAACTGTCGGTTTACGTTGATGGCGCCGATGAAATCAATCCGCAGATGCAGATGATCAAAGGCGGTGGCGCAGCGCTGACGCGTGAGAAAATTGTTGCAGCGGTGGCGAAGAAATTCATCTGCATTGCCGATGCATCGAAAGAAGTCGATGTGCTGGGTAACTTCCCGCTGCCGGTTGAAGTGATTCCGATGGCGCGTTCCTATGTGGCGCGTGAACTGGTTAAACTCGGCGGCTTGCCGGAGTATCGCCAGAACGTCATTACCGACAACGGCAACATTATTCTCGACGTGCATAATCTGCGTATTCTCGATCCCATCGAACTGGAAAAAACCATCAACGCGCTGCCTGGCGTGGTAACCGTTGGCCTGTTTGCGGGACGTGGTGCCGATGTCGCGCTGATTGGCACCGCTGACGGCGTGAAAACCATCGTAAAATGATCTGTCCGGCGCGCGTAATGCGCCGGTTATTTCCATCCGCAAAACATCTTTTCTCGCCAGGCTGAAATTTGGTGACTTATGTCACAAAACATTCATCAGCAGTGAGTTCGTACTTCGTCCACTCAGGATGTCACGATTTTGTACGGCATTGTGCTGTCTCCGCGTGGGCGCGTGCTGGCTCCCAGGCAATCGTTTGTATTGCTGCGCACGAAATTTTTGATATTTTGACAGAAGGCTACCTTATGGTAGTCCTCATTGAATTCTGAATAGGGTCGGGAAATGGCAAAGGTATCACTGGAAAAAGACAAGATTAAGTTCCTGCTGGTGGAAGGCGTTCACCAGAGTGCGCTGGAAAACCTGCGTGCAGCAGGCTACACCAACATCGAGTTTCACAAAGGGGCGCTGGATGCGGAGTCGCTGAAATCCTCCATCCGCGATGCGCACTTCATTGGTATCCGTTCCCGTACCCAACTGACCGAAGAGATTTTTGCTGCTGCAGAAAAGCTGGTGGCAGTCGGCTGCTTCTGTATCGGTACTAACCAGGTTGATCTTGGTGCTGCGGCAAAACGCGGCGTGCCGGTGTTCAACGCACCGTTCTCCAACACCCGTTCAGTGGCTGAGCTGGTGATTGGCGAAATGTTGTTGATGCTGCGTGGCATTCCTGAAGCCAACGCCAAAGCGCACCGTGGCATCTGGAATAAAGTCGCCAACGGTTCGTTCGAAGCACGCGGCAAAAAACTGGGTATCATCGGTTATGGCCACATCGGCATGCAGCTGGGTGTGCTGGCAGAAAGCCTCGGTATGCACGTGTTCTTCTACGATATCGAAAGCAAGCTGCCGCTGGGTAACGCGACGCAGGTGCGTCATCTCTCCGATCTGCTCAACATGAGCGACGTGGTGAGCCTGCACGTTCCCGAAACTCAATCGACCCAGAACATGATTGGTGCCGAAGAGTTGGCGCTGATGAAGCCAGGCGCGCTGCTGATCAACGCCGCGCGCGGTACCGTGATTGATATTCCGGCGCTGTGTGATGCCCTGGCGAACAAACATCTCTCCGGTGCAGCCATCGACGTGTTCCCGGTTGAACCTGCAACCAACAGCGATCCGTTCAACTCTCCGTTGTGCGAGTTCGATAACGTGATCCTGACGCCGCACATTGGTGGTTCAACGCAGGAAGCGCAGGAAAACATCGGTATTGAAGTTGCTGGCAAGCTGGCGAAGTATTCGGACAATGGTTCAACGCTGTCTGCGGTTAACTTTCCGGAAGTTTCGCTGCCAATGCATGCGGCGAGCGCGAGCCGTTTGTTGCACATCCACGAAAACCGTCCAGGCGTGTTGACGGCCATCAACCTGATCTTTGCCGAACAGGGCATCAACATCGCGGCTCAGTATCTGCAAACTACGCCGGTGATGGGTTATGTGGTTATTGATATCGATGCGGAAAAAGATGTAGCGGATAAAGCGCTGCAGGCGATGAAGGCGATTCCGGGCACCATCCGCGCCCGTCTGCTGTACTGATTAAACAGGGCGCCATCGGCGCCCTTTGTTTTTCCTGCTTACGCTTCCCATTGCCACAGTTTTGATGGCGTCAGTATCGCGGGTAGCGGCACATCCCAAGCGGCGACCGGCAGCGCTTCTATGCGTTGACAATCATGTGCGATCCCCACAGGAAGAAAACCATGCTGCTGCCAGTGTTGCAGCGTGCGATCGTAGAATCCGCCACCCATTCCTAAACGTTGGCCCGCATGGTCAAACGCCACCAGCGGCACCAGCATCACATCGAGTTGATCCAGCGTTGCCAACTGCGTGATATCCAACGGCGGTTCCGGAATGCGTAGCTTATTTGGCGTGAGTGAAGTTTCTGGCGTGTAACGGATAAACAGCAGATTACCCGGCGAGAAGGGATGGAGCACCGGTAAATAGACCTGCTTTTTCTGCTGCCACAGTTTGGCGATCAGCGGGCGGGTGTTGATCTCTCCATCGACAGACAAAAACAGCGCAATGCGTTGAGCATTAGCGATCGGCGCAATGTTGATGGCGTGTTCAGCCAATTGATCGGCGGCCTGTTCTTGCTGTTCAGATGTGAGATTGCGGCGCAGATGGCGCACATGCTGACGGATTTCTTGACGGTCGAGAAGTGAGGGCGCTGACATGATATCCCCGGCAGATTGGGCTGTTTCCAGCACTATATCATGCGAACCGGGGGATGCAGATTGGAACTAAATGGAGATCTCCGAGATGCCGCCGCAGGCTGTAACCCTTGAACCCTTGGTTCAAGGTGAACATGCCGTCACAACTATTAGGCTTCTCGGACGGACCGAGCATGCGCACAAATTGTGGAGCGTCACATTCTGTTGGTATGAAATATCGGCTCAGGGGACTGGCCCGCTTGCAAACATCTCAGAGAAAATTTACTTCACCGTCACTCTAGCATGAGGACCATGAAGTGTTATTCAAAATTAGGGCCCTGGCGGTCAGTTATGCGACCTTGCTCTACTAACGCTTGTTCAATGGTCTGCTGCAGCATGCGGATACGTTGTTCCATGTTTGCTGCGTAGTCGCGCGTCTTACCTTTCTCTTGTGCCAACTCGTGGCAGATGTTTAACGCGGCGATGAACACCAGTTGCTCTGTATTGGTGACTCTAGTGCGAACTTTTAAATCTTGCAACCGTTGATTGAGATCCTCTGCGGCCAGATTCAGCGCATCTTGCTGTTCAGGCGGGCAATTCACTCTTAACGAACGACCAAAAATTTGAATATCTACTGGTTGTGCAGACATGCCACCATCCTAACTGATTACTTCGATCGCATCTCCCTTACCGGTCAATGGGTTGGGAGGTGCGAAACTATATATACCCGAGTTATAAGTTACAACCCCTTTTCTGGAAACCCAGAGGCACCTGGTGGTAGCATAACACGAACTTATTCCGCCAACGACGACCAAAGCTTATGTCTTTACAGAACGCAACGCCGAGTTACAACGCGCTGGCCGCGGCCCTTTCACAGCAGGGCGTGGGCATGACGCCAGCCGAAATGCATGGTCTCCTATCCGGGATTCTGTGCGGCGGCAATCAGGATACCAGTTGGAAAACCATGGTTCACGATCTCACCAACGAAGGCATGGCGTTTTCGCAGAGCCTGTCTCAGCCGTTGCAAGCGCTGCATGAAAGCCTGGCGACCACGCTGGAAGACGAAGGCTTTATGTTCCAGCTGATGTTGCCGGAAGATGATGACATCACGGTATTCGATCGCGCGGATGCGCTGGCCGGTTGGGTCAACCACTTCCTGCTCGGTTTGGGCGTCACTCAGCCTAAGCTGGAGAAAGTGACCGGTGAAACCGGTGAAGCGATTGACGATCTGCGTACTATCGCACAGCTTGGCTATGACGAAGATGAAGATCAGGAAGAGCTGGAGCAGTCACTCGAAGAGGTGATTGAATACGTGCGCGTTGCCGCTCTGCTGTGCCATGACACCTTCACGCGTCCGCATCAGCCAACGGCACCAGAAGTACAGAAACCTACGCTACATTAAGCGCGTCAATGCGGGTGCGTTGTAGCCCGTCTTCAACAGGGAGTGCAAACATGATTACCTTGGATACGTTTCAACAACGTCGTCAGGCGCTGATTGCCCGCATGGCGCCAGGCAGCGCGGCATTGATTTTTGCTGCACCTGAAGTGACGCGTAGCAACGACACCGAATACAACTTCCGGCAAAACAGTGACTTCTGGTACTTCACCGGTTTTAACGAACCGCAGGCGCTGCTGGTATTGATCAAAAGCGATGATAAGCACAATCACAGCGTGCTGTTCAATCGCGTGCGTGACCTGACAGCCGAAATCTG
>NZ_DAMBSA010000205.1:0-8120 GCF_032054795.1 Pantoea sp. CTOTU49201 | reverse complement strand
AAAACCGCGCTCTGGGTTTTCGCGCAACATTTTCTCGCGCATCAGGGCCGGCTGATTGATTGTCAGGTACTCAACCCGCATACCGCTTCCCTTGGTGCGGTTGAAATTCCCCGCGTCGATTATCTCCAGTACGTGCAAACACTGGCGTGGCAACCGGTTTCCGAGAGTTGCTGGCAAACACAAACCCTTTTTTGATATCGGTCACCGATGTTTTGCACACAATTCCCGACAAAAGTGATACAATAAGCGAGTTTGGTATGTCGTCCGCGCTTCGCTGTGGCGAGCCGGAATTGCCAGGTTGGGAATCTCACACATTTCCCGAAGCTGTTTTGATTGTGCAACTGATGCCGATTGCTACAGATTCTTAGCCCGCTAATCCCCCGCAGACGTCAAAAAACACCCTAATTTATCCGTACTGCACGCGCAACGGCGCGACGCACGGCGAAGCGTTGGCAAAATCATCAACGGTTCTTTACATAAATCATGGAATTCGGCATTATCTTGCCGGTTCAACAGTTTGGTAGTACACCCAGAGGATTCGATGGCCAAAGAAGACAATATTGAAATGCAAGGTACCGTACTGGATACGTTACCGAACACCATGTTCCGCGTAGAGCTTGAAAACGGGCACGTGGTTACCGCTCATATCTCCGGTAAAATGCGCAAAAACTACATCCGCATCCTGACGGGCGACAAAGTGACTGTCGAGTTGACCCCGTACGACCTGAGCAAAGGCCGCATTGTCTTCCGTAGTCGCTAAGTAAATATTCACATCTCGCGATGGTTATATTTACATAGCGCGAAAAAAAGGCCGGATTCGCATCCGGCCTTTTTCATATCTGCATTTCGCTTAGTGCACCGTACCTTCGGTTTTACGTTTTTCCGCACTCAGGAAGTGGTAAGTAAGCTGGTTTTTATCTTTATCCAGCGCTACTGATACCGATCCACCATCAACCAGCGAACCAAACAGCAGTTCATTCGCCAACGGTTTCTTCAGATTTTCCTGTACGGCACGTGCCATTGGACGCGCACCCATCGCTTTGTCGTAACCTTTATCAGCCAGCCAACCGCGCGCATCATCGCTAACTTCCAGCGATACGCCCTTCGCATCCAGCTGAGCCTGCAACTCGACGATAAATTTATCCACTACCTGATGAATCACTTCCTGAGACAGGTGACGGAACCAGATAATGTTGTCGAGGCGGTTACGGAATTCTGGCGTAAAGATCTTTTTGATCTCTTCCATCGCGTCGGTACTGTTGTCCTGATGAATCAGACCAATCGACTTACGTTCAGTCTCACGCACACCGGCGTTAGTGGTCATCACCAGCACCACGTTGCGGAAGTCTGCTTTACGGCCGTTATTATCGGTCAGCATACCGTTGTCCATCACCTGCAACAGCAGGTTAAAGACATCCGGGTGCGCTTTCTCGATTTCATCCAACAGCACCACAGCGTGCGGATGTTTAATTACCGCATCTGTCAGCAAACCGCCCTGATCGAAGCCAACGTAGCCCGGAGGCGCACCAATCAAACGGCTGACGGTGTGACGTTCCATATACTCAGACATATCGAAACGCAGCAACTCGATCCCCAGCGCTTTGGCTAACTGGACGGTAACTTCTGTTTTACCGACACCGGTTGGGCCCGCAAACAGGAAGGAGCCGACCGGTTTACGATCCTGACCCAAACCTGCACGGCTCATTTTGATCGCTTCAGTCAGTGCTTCAATCGCATTATCCTGACCAAACACCAGCATTTTCAGACGATCGCCGAGATTTTTCAGCGTATCGCGATCGGTTGCTGACACGCTCTGCTCAGGAATACGCGCAATGCGCGCCACCACCGTTTCGATATCCGAAACGTTGACGGTTTTCTTACGCTTGCTGACCGGCACCAGACGCGCACGCGCACCGGCTTCGTCGATCACATCAATGGCTTTATCTGGCAAATGACGATCGTTGATGTATTTCACCGCCAGTTCCACCGCCGCACGCACCGCTTTCGCGGTATAACGCACATCATGGTGCGCTTCGTACTTCGGCTTCAGCCCGTTAAGGATCTGCACCGTCTCTTCCACAGAAGGCTCGGTAATGTCGATCTTCTGGAAACGACGTGCCAGCGCACGATCCTTCTCAAAGATATTGCTGAATTCCTGATAGGTGGTTGAACCCATCACGCGGATTTTACCGCTGGAGAGCAACGGTTTGATCAGGTTTGCCGCATCGACCTGGCCACCCGATGCCGCACCGGCACCGATAATGGTATGAATTTCATCAATAAACAGGATGCTGTTACTGTCCTGTTCCAGCTGTTTCAGCAGCGCTTTGAAACGTTTTTCAAAATCACCACGGTATTTGGTACCCGCCAGCAGCGAACCGATGTCGAGTGAATAGATGGTGCACTCTTTCATCACTTCCGGTACGTCGCCCTGCACAATGCGCCAGGCAAGTCCTTCAGCAATCGCGGTTTTACCCACGCCCGATTCGCCCACTAGCAGCGGGTTATTCTTACGACGACGGCATAAAACCTGAACAGTACGTTCCAGCTCTTTATCGCGGCCGATCAGCGGATCGATTCCGCCGACACGAGCAAGCTGATTAAGATTGGTGGTGAAGTTTTCCATACGATCCTCCCCGCCTGCTTGCTCTTCGTTAACCGGATTCTCCGCATTGTTCTGCGGCTGGCCGGGTTCGTCTTTACGCGTACCATGGGAGATGAAGTTCACCACATCGAGACGGCTCACTTCGTGTTTACGCAGCAGATAAGCCGCTTGCGACTCCTGCTCGCTGAAAATCGCGACCAGCACGTTCGCGCCTGCGACTTCGCTGCGACCGGAGGACTGGACATGGAATACCGCGCGCTGCAACACGCGCTGGAAGCTGAGCGTCGGTTGGGTATCGCGCTCCTCTTCACTGGCAGGCAGCACCGGCGTGGTTTGTTCGATGAAGGCTTCGAGTTCCTGACGCAGAGCCACGATATCCACCGAGCAGGCTTCCAGTGCCTCTCTGGCCGACGGGTTACTGAGCAATGCCAGCAACAGATGCTCGACGGTCATAAACTCATGACGGTGCTCGCGCGCTCTGGCGAAAGCCATATTTAAACTGAGTTCCAGTTCTTGATTGAGCATTTGGCACCTCCCCCAATTATCGCTCTGACAACCTATCTCCTATATGGAGATGGCTTCAGGCTTTTTCTAGCGTACACAGCAACGGATGTTCATTATCTCGTGCGTAATTGTTCACCTGGGCTACTTTGGTCTCCGCCACTTCTGCAGTGAATACACCACAGATTGCTTTTCCATGGTAGTGAACTTTCAACATCAGCTGCGTTGCACGTTCAATATCATAAGAAAAGAACTTTTGCAGAACGTCAATAACAAATTCCATAGGTGTATAATCGTCATTGTTCAGAATGACTTTATACATTGAAGGCGGCTTTAACCCTTCGCGTACTTTATCTTCGGCTAGATGTTCAAAATTAAGCCAGTCGTTTGTGTTTGCCATAATGTTCCGTCGAAATTCTGCGTTACGGTTGTGCACATCTCTGCGCCCATTCCTAAAGTTTAACATGCCTGTCAAGCCGGTTTTCAGATGATAAAAACTGGCCCTAAAAGCACATGCGCGACCTGTATCACAAAATTTGCAATAGCGTTAACTGCCTCAAATTTTGATGAATTTATCCCCGTCCGCCACGGCCGTTTGCTTGACGATAAGGTCCGTTTCTCTACATTCTACTAACACAAGCTGATTGAGTTTTAAACAAACTCGACTCACAGCTTCAATGACCTCACCTACTTATCAAAATGTCTTGCGAGGGAAGTAAAAGCATGGAGACGGGTACAGTAAAATGGTTCAACAACGCCAAAGGCTTCGGGTTTATCTGTCCGATTAGCGGCGGCGACGATATCTTCGCACACTACTCCACGATTCAGATGGAGGGATACAGAACGCTGAAAGCTGGCCAGCAGGTTCAGTTTGATGTCCATGAAGGACCAAAAGGCAATCATGCCAGCCTGATCGTGCCCTGTGAAGCCACGCAAGCCGCGGTCGCTTAACGCGCATGCTGTTTCACATATTCTGACCACTCCCGAAAAAAAATGCCAGCCGCAGACGCTGGCATTTTTATTTGGCGCATCTCACCTTTTCCTCAATCCGCCCGACCGCGCGCCAACCACATCACGTGCGCAAACAGCTGATCCAGCAACGGCGGAATCGCCTGTGGCCCGCGTTCAGCCGCAGCCATCGCGACGGCAATCGCCAGCTCAGGTTTCGAGCTGTGCTGAATGGCTTTACTAATAATACGCCGCGTATTCATCAGCGCGTTTAACGGCAGGTGCGCCGTCTGGTGATAAACATCGCTGAAGCCCTGTTTATAGAGAAAATGTTCGATATCCGGTGCCGGAAATTGCGTGAGATGATCGCTTTCCCGCGCCGCCGATGGCAGCTGACTGCGGGCGGTAGCCGCGTATTTGCTGCCCGCCTGGTCGCCATCGGTCAGCACATGCCAGGCGATGCCCATGCGTTGGGCAAACTTCAGCAGCGGTTTCAAACCCGATTGCGCAAACTCAATCACTTTCACCCCTTCCGCCGCGAAGTGATAGCCACGCTGCCGCGCCAGCTCATTGATAATCCACACTTCGGTCTCGCCTTCCACCAGCAGCCAGCAGCGGGCAAACAGCGCCGAGGGACGATTCACACGGATGTGGAAACCGATACGGCGACTCTCTTCGGCACTCAAACCTTCTGGCCCAATGCGCCATGCCGCCACGCGCGCGGGTTCGCGCACCAGACGACAGATATTCTCCAGCGGCACCTGCGATAACAGCTCGCCCGAGTTGGTAGTGGCGATTTTTTGCAGCGGCATCAGCTCCAGTAAATTCCACGCCACCGACAGCATAATGGGATGCAACCGCGTTTCTGGATCTTCCACCAGCAGCAGCGGATGCGCGCCCGTTGGCAGCGGTTCGTTGCCGTGCGCCTGAATCAACAGCGAGAACATACGCAGCAAAATCACCTGACGACTGCGTGATTCCGTACCGGCAATCAGGTGATTAAGTTTATCCAGCGATCGCCAGCCTTCACTGCCATCGCGAACTTCCGGTGCCACGCGCGGCGCGCTACTGCCTGATTGCTGCACCAGAAAATAGTGTTCCAGCAGCTGCTGCATGGTGTGCAATCCCTGACGTAACAGGTCGTCGCTCAGCGTTTGCGGACGCACCACCAAATCGCGCGTCAGATTTTCCACTTCCTGTGCCAATGCCGTCAGCGTCGTCGCGCGGCGTTCCACATCGCTGTCAGCATGGCGGTTACGACGGCCAAAACGCGCATCGCGTAAACGCAATACCGGATAATAAGCGCGCAGATGTGCCAGCGCCGCGTCGGTGCCTGCCAGCGGCAACACATCGTTATGCTGATCGATGAACCGCCAGCTGGTTTTTACTCCTTGATCCTGACGCTTAGCGCGAGTGCTAAAGCGAATATAGCGGCCGTGCTCATCGTGCTGCCAGAAGGCCTGAAACAACGCGCTTTCATCATCGCTCTGGGCGCGAAAACGAAATACCAGCTGCAACTGACGCATGCGGGCATCAATATCGCCGGGAGGAAAGTGGAAGTCGTGTTCAGTGAATTGATAAGGCTCGGCGGCAGGCGCCAGCAACAGCGTTAGTGCATCGAGCAGGCTCGATTTACCCCAGGCATTTTCCCCAATCAGCAAATTGGTGTTGGTCAACGGCAATGACAGCCGATTAATGCCGCGAAAACCGTGAATATCGATATGTTCCAGAATCATCATACATTCCATCCGAAGCTTTGCCTGAGCATGGTCCGCCACGCTGCGTTGGTCAAGTCAGCGCCGGGGGAAAAGGTTTACACTTCAACTGTTTTTCGCTAGCGTGGCAGCCCGCCAATCATGGATAGAAAACCCACATGTACGGATTGATTATCATCCTTTTGCCGCTGATTCTCGGCTATCTGCTGCCGCTACAACACACCACGCTTTTACAGGCGGTTGGCCGCACGCTGAACGCGCTGGTCTACATCATTCTGTTCTTTATGGGCACCAGCCTGGCGTTTCTCGATAACCTGAGCAGCAATCTGCTGGCCATTTTCCACATCGCGCTGGTGAGCATGCTGAGCATTCTTGCCTGCTCGCTGCTGGCGCTGTGGCTGCTGGAGCGACGCTGGCCGTGGCGTCATCAGCACAAGCCACAAGCGCTGCCGTCAAGGCTGCATATGGCGCTGGAATCACTC
This sequence comes from Pantoea sp. CTOTU49201, assembly GCF_032054795.1. Classification (NCBI taxonomy): domain Bacteria; kingdom Pseudomonadati; phylum Pseudomonadota; class Gammaproteobacteria; order Enterobacterales; family Erwiniaceae; genus Pantoea; species Pantoea sp. CTOTU49201. The sequence goes on along the minus strand of NZ_DAMBSA010000205.1, from coordinate 1,869 downwards.
AAGCTGTGCGGTTCGGTGCTGGCGGGCTTTCTGCTTGGTTTGAGTCAGTGGGCGCCGCTGCGTCACGCCTCGACCATCAGTGAATACGCCTTGATGCTGATGCTATTGCTGGTCGGTATACAGCTGCGCAGTAGCGGCATGACGCTACGTCAAATCACCATCAATCGGCGCGGCATGCTGGTGGCGCTGGTATCGCTGTGCAGTGCGCTGGTGGGCGGCGTGATTGCCGCGCTGCTGTTAGATCTGCCGATAAAAACCGGTTTGGCGTTAGCCAGCGGCTTCGGCTGGTATTCGCTCTCCGGCATTTTGATGAGCGAATCGTTCGGCCCGGTGATAGGCAGCGCCGCCTTCTTCAACGACCTGCTGCGTGAGCTGATCACCATTATGCTGATTCCGCTGCTGATAACGCGTCAACGCAGCATGACGCTGGGTCTAAGTGGTGCGACCTCAATGGATTTCACCCTGCCGATCCTGCAACGCACCGGCGGCATGGAAATCGTGCCCGCCGCCATTGTGCACGGTTTTATTATGAGTTTGCTGGCCCCAATCCTGATCGCCCTGTTCTCGGCATAACGCATTTTTTCACGGCTGCACGCGAGCTTCATCGTCTACGCTTTCTGACTGACACGTTTTCGCCATCGGCATGGATGGCTCAACACCAGAAAGGAGCATAACGATGAAGCAAACTGTGGCAGCAATGCTGGCAAAAACCCTGGAAAACGCCGGCGTGAAACGCATTTGGGGCGTCACCGGTGACTCACTTAACGGGCTGAGCGACAGCCTGAATCGCATGGGCACCATCGAATGGATGCCGACGCGCCATGAAGAAGTCGCGGCATTCGCCGCCGGCGCCGAAGCCCAAATCAGCGGAGAACTGGCGGTATGCGCTGGTTCCTGTGGACCGGGCAACCTGCATCTCATCAACGGCTTGTTTGATTGCCACCGCAACCACGTTCCGGTATTGGCGATCGCCGCCCACATTCCTTCCAGCGAAATCGGCAGCGGCTACTTCCAGGAAACCCATCCGCAAGAATTGTTCCGCGAATGCAGCCACTATTGCGAACTGGTGTCCAATCCGGAGCAGCTGCCGCAGGTGCTGGGCATTGCGATGCGTAAAGCGATTCTCAATCGTGGCGTATCGGTGATTGTGATCCCCGGCGACGTGGCGTTGCAGCCAGCGCCGGAAAGCGCACGCAGCGAATGGTATCCGCCGCAGCTGCCGCATGTGGTGCCTAACGCCCGCGAAGTGTCCGCCTTAGCCGGAACGTTGAATGCAGCGAAAAATATCACCCTGCTGTGCGGTAGCGGTTGTGCTGGCGCGCACGCCGAAGTGGTGAAGCTGGCAGAAACGCTGAAAGCGCCGATCGTGCACGCAATGCGCGGTAAAGAGCACATCGAATACGACAATCCTTACGATGTCGGCATGACCGGTTTGATTGGTTTCTCCTCTGGTTTCCACGCCATGATGAACGCCGATACCTTAGTGCTGCTGGGGACGCAGTTCCCCTATCGCGCCTTCTATCCGGCCGATGCCAAAATCATTCAGATCGACATCAATCCCGGCAGCCTTGGCTCCCACAGCCACGTCGATATGGCGCTGGTGGGTGACATCAAAACCACCTTGCATGCGCTGCAGCCGCAGCTCAGCAGCAAAACCGATCGCCAGCATCTGGATAAAGCGCTGGAGCATTATGTCGATGCGCGTAAAGGGCTGGATGAGTTGGCCACCGCCAACGATAAGCTGGCGATTCACCCGCAATATCTGGCCCAGCAAATCAGCGAATATGCCGATGACGATGCCATCTTTACCTGCGACGTCGGCACGCCAACCGTGTGGGCAGCGCGCTATCTGAAGGTGAACGGCAAACG
>NZ_DAMBSA010000204.1:0-8159 GCF_032054795.1 Pantoea sp. CTOTU49201 | reverse complement strand
CCAGCCATGAAGTTAATCCCGCTAAACCACGGTGTGCCGCCGCTGAAATAGCCGCTTTTCGCCAGCTCAATACCTACCGCTAAGGTCAGAATACTGATCATGCCGAGCATCGCCGCCACGCTGCCTTTACCTTCGTTGCTGGAGTAAAGCGTCAGACGGTACAGACCGGCATTCACCATGCCCGCGCCGAAAGCGTACAGACTTAAACCGGCAGTCAGCAGCAGATAGGTGTGGCTATCCAGCAGGTTCGCCAGCAGCGAAATGCTCAGACCAATCAGGATTGGCCAGGCAGCAAATTTCACTGGCTGCTCAATCGGCACGCGTCCCGCCAGTTTGCCGAGCGTGATGTTGCCAGCAATCATCGCCAGGAATACCGGCAACTGCAGCAGCGCATACTGCATGCGCGACAAGCCTTCATCGTGCATCAGAATCACGGGCGACAGCGCCACCCACGTCAGGATCGGGATAAACACCAACCCAATCGCAAAGGATCCGTACATCACCTGACGATCGCGCGCCAAACGCGCATAGCCGCGTGCCAGCGTTGGCAGGGCGATAGAGTGACTGCGGTCGCCAGCGGTTTCCGGCATCACGCGCCACAGCAGGGCAAACGCAATCACGCTGCAAATCGCAAACAGCCAGAACATGCTACGCCATTCACCAACGGTAAGCCATGCCGCACCGGCCAGCGGGCCGGCTAACGGTGCCAGCAGCGCGACGTTGGCCATCAGCGCCATCATGCGCACCGCCAGCGCTTCGTCAAAGGCTTCCTGCACCGCCGCATAGCTGACTGCGCCAATAAAGCACAGGCTAATGCCCTGCACAAAACGCAGCGCGACAAACTCTTCAATACTGCTAACCCACGTTGTCAGAATACAGGCCGCGGCGAAGAACAGAATGCCAAACAGCAGTACCGGCCTGCGGCCATATTTGTCTGAGAGCGGACCGAGCAGCCATTGCAGCACCACGCCCCCCATCAGATACGCGGTTAATGAGGTTGATACCCATTCCGGACCCACGTTGAATTCAGACGTCACCAGCAGCATGCCGGGCTGAATCATGTCATGCGCGATATAGGTCGCAAACTCAAACAGCACCAGCGCGAGAGGAAACAGCAGCACGCGCCCGGTGAGTTGGGTGATAGGTTGATAGCGGGCCATCTGGCCTCCTTGTCAAAAAAATAAAAACGCGACTGCCAGGCAGTCGCGTTTGTCCATGTTGTTACAGCCGCTGTGGGTGGTGCGTATTAATCTACGCGCAGTACACGGCTGGTATTGGTGGTGCCCGTGGTCGACATCACATCGCCCTGGGTAACAATCACCAGGTCGCCTGAAACCAGGAAACCTTTTTCGCGCAGCAGATTCACTGCATCGTGCGCGGCGGCAACACCATCATTATTGCTGTCGAAGAACACCGGCGTAACGCCACGATACAGCGCGGTCAGGTTCAGGGTACGTTCATGACGTGACATGGCGAAGATCGGCAAACCGGAAGTGATACGTGAAGTCATCAGCGCGGTACGTCCCGATTCAGTCATGGTGATGATGGCCGATACCCCTTGCAGATGGTTGGCAGCATACATCGCCGACATGGCAATCGCTTCTTCGACGTTATCGAACTGCACTTCCAGACGGTGTTTAGAAACGTTAACGCTCGGGATTTTTTCTGCGCCGAGGCACACTTTCGCCATCGCTGAGACGGTTTCAGCCGGATACTGGCCTGCAGCCGTTTCCGCCGACAGCATCACCGCATCGGTACCATCCAACACGGCGTTTGCCACGTCCATAACTTCGGCACGCGTTGGCATCGGATTGGTGATCATTGACTCCATCATCTGCGTTGCGGTGATGATGGTGCGGTTCAGCTGACGTGCGCGACGGATCAAAGCTTTCTGGATACCCACCAGCTCAGGATCGCCAATCTCTACACCCAAATCGCCGCGCGCAACCATCACCACGTCAGAGGCGAGGATGATGTCATCCATCGCTTCCTGTGAGGCAACGGCTTCAGCACGTTCGACTTTCGCCACCAGTTTGGCATCGCAGCCGGCGTCGCGCGCCAGGCGGCGTGCGTAATTCATATCTTCGCCGTTACGTGGGAAGGAGACGGCCAGATAATCCACGCCGATTTTCGCGGCGGTAACGATATCAACCTTGTCTTTTTCGGTAAGCGCGTCGGCAGAGAGGCCACCGCCGAGTTTATTGATGCCTTTATTGTTGGAGAGCGGGCCGCCGACGGTGACTTCGGTGAACACTTTTACGCCCTGAACTTCCAACACTTTCAGCTGTACGCGACCGTCGTCCAGCAGCAGGATGTCGCCTGGCACCACATCTTCTGGCAGGCCTTTGTAATCGATACCGACTTTTTCTTTGTCGCCTTCACCTTTACTTAAGTCGGCATCCAGCAGGAAACGATCGCCAACGTTAAGGAACACTTTGCCTTCTTTGAAGGTCGATACGCGAATTTTTGGGCCTTGCAGGTCGCCCAGGATCGCTACGTGACGACCCAGTTTCGCCGCGATTTCACGGACTTTATTGGCGCGCTGCTGATGATCTTCCGGTGTGCCGTGGGAGAAGTTGAGTCGTACAACGTTAGCACCTGCCGCGATGATTTTTTCGAGGTTATTGTCGCGATCGGTAGCTGGACCGAGGGTTGTAACGATCTTGGTTCTTCTGAGACGTCTGGACATGAAGGACTCCGTTAGCAAAGTATCGTGTCGCTCTCAAGTGACACGTAGTGTTCATCTATTCTATATGATCGATGGGCTGTGATTCGACTCACATTGTGAATGTGATGTTAATTATTTTCCTGCGCCTGTTTCTCCAGGCGTGAATCTTTCAGCGCTTCTTTCACCCGTTTCAAATTTTCACGGAAAGCGGCGCCGCGCTCAAGGGTAAACCCTGTCGCCAGAACATCAATCACGGTTAATTGTGCGAGGCGGGAAACCATTGGCAGGTAGATATCGGTATCTTCGGGCACGTCGAGCGTTAAAGCCAGCGTGGCTTCGGCCGCCAGCGGGGAACCCGGAGAAGTGATAGCCAGCACAGTGGAAGCGTTTACACGCGCCAGGCGAGCCAGTTCTACCATATTTTTGGTGCGACCAGTATGCGAGATGAGAACAAACACATCATTTGGACCACTATTTATGCAACTCATGCGCTGGATCACAATATCCTCTGACCAGATGACCGGCAGATTAAAACGCAAAAATTTATTGGTGGCGTCGTGCGCGACAACAGCGGAGGCGCCAAGGCCAAAAAAGGCAATTTTATGGGCGTTTGATAAGGCCTGAACGGCCTGACGAATGACCTGAGAATCGAGTTGCTGGCGCACGCGGCTGAGGCCGGCTAACGCGGAATCAAAAATTTTGTGGCTATAACTTTCCACACTGTCATTTTCTTCCACATCGCGGCTCACCCAGTTCGGGCTTTTCACCAGGCTCTGCGCGAGCTGCAATTTGAAGTCAGGAAAGCCGCGCGTGCCCATACGATGGCAGAAGCGATTCACCGTCGGTTCGCTGACGTCAGCGGCGCGTGCCAGCGTGGCGATGCTTGAGTGCATCGCCTGCTGCGGTGCAGCGAGAATTTGTTCTGCGACTTTACGTTCTGATTTACTTAACGCATCGAGTTGCGCCTGAATTTGTTCCAGCATGGTTTAACCTAATGAGCGTCAATCACTTTTCCGCGTTCATCAATCAATGAAATCGCTGCCAATTCCCAAGAATATACCGTGTAATAGCACCTCGCACGCAGCGGAGGACAAATGTAAACGCGAATTTTTTGCGATACTTTGATCGCTGACGTGTTTTGCCACGACAAATATCGAAACAGAAAATGTGTTCAAATGGCACGCTACAACACACTTAACACCTTTATTACGTTCACAGTTAACGCCAGCAAAACGCGGTGTTCGGGTTGTCCTGGACCGGCGAAAAACGTACATTGTGCTGTAAGAAAATTACAATAAGGACCCGGCTGATGAGAACGCTCAAGCCGGGTATATCCTGCAACGAGGAGAGGAAAATGGCGGTTACACAAACAGCCCAGGCATGCGATCTGGTGATTTTCGGTGCCAAAGGCGATTTAGCGCGCCGTAAACTGTTGCCATCACTGTATCAGCTGGAAAAAGCCGGTCAGATTCATGAAACCACTCGCATTATTGGCGTGGGTCGCGCGGATTGGGACAAAGCCGCGTACACCAAAGTGGTGCGTGAAGCGCTGGAAACCTTCATGAAAGAGAAGATTGATGAAGCGCTGTGGGACACACTCAGCAGCCGTCTCGACTTCTGTAACCTCGACGTAAATGACACCTCGCATTTCACCAAACTGGGCAAAATGCTTGACCAGAAAAACCGCGTCACCATCAACTATTTCGCCATGCCGCCAAGCACCTTTGGCGCGATCTGTGACGGTCTTGGCGCCGCCAAGCTGAATGCCAAACCGGCGCGTGTAGTAATGGAAAAGCCGCTCGGCACCTCATTGGAAACCTCGCAAGAGATCAATGACAGCGTTGGCAAATACTTTGAAGAAGGTCAGGTGTTCCGTATTGACCACTATCTGGGTAAAGAGACGGTGCTTAACCTGCTGGCGCTGCGTTTTGCCAACTCCATCTTCGTCAACAACTGGGACAACCGCACCATCGATCACGTGCAGATCACCGTGGCGGAAGAGGTGGGCATTGAAGGCCGTTGGGGTTACTTCGACAAAGCCGGCCAGATGCGTGACATGATCCAGAACCACCTGTTGCAGATCCTCACCATGATTGCCATGTCGCCGCCATCCGATCTGAGCGCGGATGCGATTCGTGATGAGAAAGTGAAAGTGCTGCGCTCACTGCGCCGTATTGATCAAACCAACGTGCGCGAGAAAACCGTGCGTGGTCAGTACACCGCTGGCTTTGTGCAGGGCAAGAAAGTGCCGGGCTATCTGGAAGAAGAGGGCGCGAACAAGCAGAGCGCCACTGAAAGCTTCGTGGCTATCCGCGTGGATATCGACAACTGGCGTTGGGCTGGCGTGCCGTTCTATCTGCGTACCGGCAAGCGCTTGCCAACCAAATGCTCTGAAGTGGTGGTGTACTTCAAGAATCCTGAGATGAACCTGTTCAAAGATTCGTACGCTGAACTGCCGCAGAACAAGCTGACCATTCGTCTGCAGCCAGACGAAGGCGTGGATATCGAAATCCTCAACAAAGTGCCGGGACTCGACCACAAGCATAAACTGCAGACCACTAAGCTGGATCTGAGCTACTCCGAAACCTTCAACCAGTCGCATCTGGCCGATGCTTACGAGCGTCTGCTGCTGGAAACCATGCGCGGTATTCAGGCGCTGTTTGTGCGTCGTGATGAAGTGGAAGCGGCGTGGGGCTGGGTGGATTCGATCATTGATGCCTGGAATGCCGATGCCGAAGCGCCGAAGCCGTATCAGGCGGGAACGTGGGGACCGGTTGCCTCTGTCGCAATGATTACCCGCGATGGCCGTTCCTGGAACGAGTTTGAATAAACAAATCCTGCTGAGCCCGCCTAATGTGCGGGCTTTTTTTCGGCCAAAATTCATTTTTCTTAAAAGTGAACCTGAGTTTCAAAAAATTTTGATATCCGATGGACGCCGCTCCAGCCGATCTTGTATGGTAGAGCCCAATTATTGACAGCGTGGCTAAACACCGGGCTGATGCAACTAAGGAAACGTGATGAAGAACTGGAAAACAAGTGCTGAACAGATCCTGAAAACTGGCCCGGTCGTGCCGGTCATCGTGGTGAACAAGCTGGAACACGCCGTGCCGATGGCGAAAGCGCTGGTGGCGGGCGGAGTGCGCGTGCTGGAAGTTACGCTGCGTACTCCGGTGGCGATGGACGCACTGCGCGCCATGATTAAAGAAGTACCGGAAGCGATTGTTGGTGCGGGCACGGTGATCAACACTCAGCAACTGAAAGAAGTCACTGATGCCGGTGCGCAGTTTGTTATCAGCCCAGGATTGACGGAATCGCTGCTGAAGGCTGCGGTTGAGGGTCCGGTGCCATTGATTCCAGGTATCAGTACGGTTTCAGAACTGATGACCGGCATGGATTACGGCCTGCGTGAGTTCAAATTCTTCCCGGCGGAAGCCAATGGTGGTGTGAAAGCATTATCGGCGATCGGTGGTCCGTTCCCGCAGGTGCGTTTCTGCCCAACCGGCGGCATCTCGCCAGCCAACTACCGTGATTATCTGGCGCTGAAAAGCGTGCTGTGTATTGGCGGTTCGTGGCTGGTACCGAATGATGCGCTGGAAAGCGGTGACTGGGATCGTATTACGCGTCTGGCGCGTGAAGCGGTTGAAGGGGCACGCGCATAACGGCGTTTATCGGATTGCCATTGATGGCGTAAAGCTTGCCAGTTAAGTGTGAATCAGTCGCCATGAATGGCGACCCTACGGTAATGTGGCGGGTTTTGGTAGGGTCGCCATTCATGGCGACCTCTCAACTTACACTTAACCTTCCACTTTCACCGCTGCCGCACTGGCAACGGCGCGCGCGATAGCGTCATCGGTGTTTTCACCGGTCGCCAAAGCCACACCCAAACGGCGCTGCCCGGCAATTTCCGGCTTACCAAACAGGCGCAGCTGCAACCCGGCACCCAGCGCAGCTTCGATATTCCCGAACTGCACATTCTGGCTGTTCAGCTCAGGCAAAATCACTGCCGATGCCGCTGGACCGTATTGACGAATGCCGCCAATCGGCAGACCGAGGAAGGCGCGCACATGCAGTGCGAACTCGGACAGATCCTGCGAAATCAGCGTTACCATGCCGGTATCGTGCGGACGCGGTGACACTTCGCTGAACACCACGTCATCACCACAGACGAACAGCTCCACGCCAAACAGGCCGTATCCACCGAGCGCTTTCACCACGTTGGCGGCGATATCCTGCGCGCGCTGCAGCGCCAGTTCACTCATCTGCTGCGGCTGCCATGATTCACGGTAATCGCCATCTTCCTGACGGTGACCAATCGGCGCGCAGAAGTGGATGCCATCCACCGCGCTGATGGTCAGCAGGGTGATTTCGAAATCAAACTTCACCACGCCTTCAACGATCACGCGGCCCGCACCGGCACGTCCGCCTTGCTGCGCATAATCCCAGGCTTTATCCAGCTGGCTGGCTTCGCGGATAAAGCTCTGACCTTTACCGGATGAGCTCATCACCGGCTTAACGATGCACGGAAATCCAATCGCTTCAGCGGCGGCCACAAAATTCTCTTTGCTGTCAGCAAACTGGTAAGTCGAGGTCGGTAACGACAACTCTTCCGCTGCCAGACGACGAATGCCTTCGCGGTTCATGGTCAGACGTGCAGCGCGTGCGGTCGGCACCACTTTCTGACCTTGCGCTTCCAGCTCCAGCAGTTTTTCGGTGGCGATGGCTTCAATTTCTGGCACCACGAAGTGCGGCTTTTCCTGGGCAATCAGTGCGGCCAGCGCGTCGCCGTCCAGCATGTTGATCACATAGCTGCGATGCGCCACATGCATCGCCGGCGCATCGGCATAACGATCCACCGCGATCACTTCCACACCCAGACGCTGGCACTCAAGTGCCACTTCTTTGCCTAATTCGCCTGAACCTAACAGCATGACACGCGTAGCGGCAGGGCGCAGCGCGGTTCCGAGAGTCGTCATAATTTCACCTTAGCAGTCAAAATGCGCGCGCAGTATAAACGAAAACGTTTGCGTACTCACGCTTTCGCCACGATCAGGTTTGCCTTACTTTTCCCGCTCTGACGTTAACTGACACAGCCTGCGGCAGCATGGAGAACGGAAAATTAAACGGGAGTTAAACGATGAGTAATTGGCTACAGCAAATTCAATCGGTGCTGGCGAAGAAGGGCGGTGGCGGAAAGTCGGGCGGCTTAAGTGACATGCTGGCACCCGGCGCATTAGGCGGGCTGGCGGGATTGCTGGTGGGCAGTAAATCCACGCGTAAGTTGCTGACCAAATATGGCGGCAAAGCCTTGTTGTTGGGCGGCGGCGCGGCTGCAGGCGCGCTGCTGTGGAACAAATACAAACAGCGCATACGTGAAACCCATCAGGACGATGCGGGTTTCGGCCAGTTGCAAACGCCGATGGATCAACGCGCAGAGCGTTTAGTCACGGCGCTGGTGTTCGCGGCGAAAAGTGACGGTCATATTGACGATCAG
>NZ_DAMBSA010000203.1:0-8215 GCF_032054795.1 Pantoea sp. CTOTU49201 | reverse complement strand
CAGGAACACGGCATTCTGTTGATCCTCGACGAAGTTCAGGCTGGCTTTGCCCGTACCGGTAAATTCTTCGCCTTCGAACACGCAGGCATCGAGCCAGACATCATCGTAATGTCTAAAGCTGTGGGCGGCGGTCTGCCACTGGCTGTACTGGGCATCAAAAAGCAGTTCGACGTTTGGTCTCCGGGTCATCACACCGGTACCTTCCGTGGCAACCAGCTGGCGATGGCGACCGGCCTGACCACGCTGAAAATCCTCAAAGAGCAGGATATCGCGGGCAAAGTTGCCGCGCAGGGTGAATGGCTGAAACAGCAGCTGGCTGCGATGCAGAAACGCTTCCCGGTCATTGGTCACATTCGTGGTCTCGGCATGATGATCGGTATTGAGATCGTTAAACCGAACGAAGCGGCCGATCACATGGGCAGCTTCCCGGCTGACGGCGAGCTCTCTGCGCTGCTGCAGAAGAAGTGCTTCGAAGCAGGTCTGATTCTGGAGCGCGGTGGCCGTCATGGCGCAGTATTGCGTCTGCTGCCTTCACTGCTGATCACCAACGATGAGCTGGCGATTTTCCTGGATAAATTTGAGCAGGCGCTGATTGGCGCTGGCGTCAAACCTGTTTGATTGGAAGAGTAAATGTCTGAAGTAAACCCGATTCTGGCCGCCTCTGCACAGAGCATTGAGGCGTACCAGCAGGCGATTGCCCAGAGCAGCGCCGCGGTTGTGCAGTGGCTGCAACAGCCTGAGATGTATCAAGGCAAAACCGTTGCCGAACTGCGCGAGCGTATCACGCTCGACTTCAATCCAAACGGCCTGGGTAACCAGGCCGCGATTGAACGCGCGATTGAATATTTCCTGAAAGACAGTCTTTCAGTGCATCACCCACAATGTGTGGCGCATCTGCACTGCCCTAGCCTGGTGGTAAGCCAGGCGGCAGAAGTGCTGATCAACGCCACCAACCAGAGTATGGATTCGTGGGATCAGAGCCCTTCTGCCACCATCATTGAGATCAAACTGATCGAATGGCTGCGTGCGCAAGTGGGTTATCCGGCTGGCGACGCAGGCGTGTTCACCAGCGGCGGCACCCAGAGCAACCTGATGGGCCTGATGCTGGCACGCGATGCCTTCTATCAGCGCCAGGGCCACTCGGTGCAGCAGCACGGTATCACTGGCGATCTGCGTAAGATCAAAGTGCTGTGCTCTGAAAACGCGCACTTCTCCGTACAGAAGAACATGGCGCTGCTTGGCCACGGCTATCAATCTGTGGTGCAGGTGAAGTCTGATGAGTTCGCCCGTATGGATGTGTCAGACCTGAAAGCCAAACTGGCACAGGCCGAAGCCAACGGCGAACAGATTCTGGCGATCGTTGCGACCGCCGGTACCACCGATGCCGGTGCAATCGATCCGCTGCGTGAAATTGCCGGTATCGCTGCCGAGCACAACATCTGGGTACACGTTGATGCAGCATGGGGCGGCGCGCTGTTGCTGTCCGAGAAGTATCGCGACTACCTTGATGGGCTGGAGCTGGTGGATTCCGTCACGTTGGACTTCCACAAGCAGTATTTCCAGACCATCAGCTGCGGTGCGTTCCTGCTGAAAGACGAGCGTCATTACGAGCTGATGCGCTATCAGGCGGCTTACCTGAACTCTGAGTTTGACGAAGAAGCCGGCGTACCGAATCTGGTTTCCAAATCACTGCAGACCACGCGTCGTTTCGATGCACTGAAGCTGTGGATGGGCCTGGAAGCACTGGGTCAGAAACAGTACGCAGCGATCATCGATCACGGCGTAACACTGGCGCAGGAAGTGGCGAAGTTTGTCACCTCTGAACCGCGTCTGGAGCTGGTGATGCAGCCTCAGCTGGCTAGCGTGCTGTTCCGCTATCGTCCAGAGCAACTGACCGATACCGCGCAGATTGCCCTGTTCAACCAGCGTATCGGCGATGCACTGCTGGATTCAGGCCGCGCTAACGTTGGCGTGACCGAGAATCAGGGCGTGACGTGCCTGAAGCTGACCTTGCTGAACCCAACCGTGACGCTCGAGGATGTTAAAGTCCTGCTGGCGCTGGTTGAGAAAACCGCAAATCAGCTGCTGGGCGCGTAATCCCGTTCAGCAACAAATGCAGTGATCGAATAAGGGTGCTTATTAAAGCACCCTTTTTTATTCCCGCTCTATTCCCTGCTTTGCCCAACTGCGCAGTTCATCCCGAAAATCAGAGCGAAAGATGACGGTATCTGCGTAGGGATAAATTCATTACTTCATCTCTGGGCAGCGCACAGCATTAATGGCGCGAGTATATCCCTGCATATCTTTATGATCATACGCTTTGGCGGCTACCAGGATCGGATCATGGTTATTTTTCTCGTTGAGAAATGCGTTGCGGACTTTTTCATCGGAGATGTTTTTATCCACCGAGCAATGTTCTCGCAGACTTTGGATGATCTGCTGTTGTTTGAGCGCAAAAGCCAGATTTCCATACGGGGACGCTGCGAATATTGGCTCGCAGGTTAATAATAAAAATCCACTGATTACCCACTTTATTGACATAATTCGCCCTCCATCAGTCGGCAGCAAAAAATTTATGCTGTGTCTAAAACCGACATGATTTCATCGGCTTCATAAAAAATAAATAAAGTCAGAATCGTGAAATGGATGGGTTGTAATTAACATTTCGCTTTAAGTATTAGTAAAGCCACTCACATTTAACAAGCTGCAAAATATCGATGACTCTTCATTTCTCTTTCCACGTCAGCATCATTTCAGTGCATCACGCACTACCTTAAGGCACTTAGCTGTCCGTACTTAAGGCTGGATCCCCGTCATCAGTACCTTCCGCTATCTGGCACGCCAATTGCTTCTGACTGATTACCGCATCCTGCCTTGCAGGAACAGGCGCCGTAGTCTGGTAAGCGGTTTGTGGCTACATGTCACTCCAATACATCGAATTCAGGCGAAGAAGCCCCACCGGCAATGCTGTCGGCGGGGCTTTTTTATTTGGAGTAAAACTATGAGCAAGTTGAAAACGTGGTTTCAGGGACCGCAAGACATTACCGAAGCGGAAGCGGTAGAAGATTACGCCGTGGGTCGTGTACCCACCCACTATCGCTGGCCGATCCCCGCCATCATTCTGGTGCTGCTGGGCAACTCGACGGCGATGTTCTGGTTCAGCCTGGGCGCGGATATGAGTTATCAGGTCGGCTGGCCGCTGCTGCTGTTGCCGATTGGCTATATGGTTCTGTTCGCTACGCTGATTGGCTCGTGCATCATGAAGATGGCGAGTAAAGAAGGTTTGTCGCTTAACCTGATGACGCGCGGTCTGGGCTTTGGCTACATGGGTTCAGCGTTCACCTCGCTGATCTACGCCATCAACTTTATCTTCTACTTCCTTTTCGAAGGCACCATTGTGTCGCACGCCATCGCCAACTACGCGGGCGTGCCGGTGAATTCGGTGGCAGGCATCGTGATATTTGCGCTGATGGGACTGGCGGCCATCTGGTTTGTCTGGAAAGGCATGTCGTCGATGCAGTTCCTGCAAACCTGGGGCGTGCCGATCTTTATCCTGCTGTTTGGCTTCTGCATCTGGCAGCTGACCCATCACTATCCTTCGGTCGGCTTCAGCGGCTGGCAGCCAAAAGGTGAAGTGGACAGCAACGCGCTGTGGCTGGTGATGAACATGGCGAACGGGCAGATTGTGTTTCAGGGCTTGATGGCAACCGATTATGGCCGTTTTGCACGCCCCAATATCAGTCACAAAGGCACCGCTACCATTATGCTCGGCATGCTGTTGCCGATTGTGGTGGTGATGCTGTTCGGTGCCTTTATGGCCTACACGCTGATGCCGCATATTGAGGGCGCCGACGTCTGGTCACTGGCGCTCGATCCTGGTTTTGTCTTCCCATTGATCATCGGCCTCACCGGCGTATTGTTCGCGGTGATCACGCAAATTCGCATCAACGTCCTCAACCTCTATTCCGGCTCGATTGCGCTGTCTAACACCATGGATATGGCGTTCAACTATCGTCCAGGCCGTCAATGGTGGATGCTGCTGGTTTGGCTGCTCGGCGTGGTGTTCTATGTCTGCAATATTCTGCAGTACACCGGCACTTTCCTGTCGATCACCGGCATTCTCACCAATACCTGGGTCTTCATCATCCTTGCCGACTACTTTGTGTGCCGCAAAGTACTGCACCTTGCGCCGTCTGATTTCGTCGAGTTCCGCAAAGAGTATCTGCGGATGTGGAACCCTTCTGGCGTGATTGCGCTGTGCGTGGCGGTCGCCATCGGTGCGGCGGGCGTGTTGGGTGTTTATCCGATGGTCTACGCCTCGTTTATCGCCATGCTGGTTGGCCCGGTACTGCACGTTGCGATTAGCGCCGCGACGCGAGGCCGCTACTACTTCAAAACCTTCCCGCAAGATATGCAGACCAGCTGGAAACCGTCGGATGCTTATCAAGGCCCGAAACCCGCTTTTAACCCGCAGCTGAGCAAGGAGGCTGAATAATGAGTATCAAAGTCGCAACCATCCAGTTTGAACCGACGCTGTTTCGCAAAGAAGAGAACGTTGCTCGCCTGCTGGTGCTTGCCAACCAAGCCGCACGCGACGGCGCACGCCTGATTGTGATGCCGGAGATGGCCACCACCGGCTATTGCTGGCAGGATCGCGCCGAAGTCGCGCCCTTTGTGGAAACCGCCGATGGCCCAACCAGCCAGGCTTTTGCCGCGCTGGCACGCGAGTTCAACTGCTATCTGGTGTTTGGTATGCCAGAACGTGACGCGGTCACCGACATCTACTACAACAGCGCGCTGTTAGTCGGCCCGCAAGGGCTGATTGGCGTACATCGCAAAACGCATCCTTATATCTCGGAGCCTAAATGGGCGGCCAATGGCGATGTCGGTCATCAGATTTTCAAAACAGAGATTGGCAATATCGCCTTGCTGATTTGTATGGATATTCACTTTATTGAAACCGCGCGATTGGCTGCGGTGGGCGGCGCGCAGATTATCTGCCACATCAGCAACTGGCTGGCTGAACGCACGCCCGCGCCTTACTGGTTGACGCGCGGCTGGGAAAATGGCTGCGCGTTAATCGAAAGTAATCGTTGGGGTTGGGAGCGCGGCGTGCAGTTCAGCGGCGGCAGTTGTATCACCGATAGCCAGGGCCAGCTGCTGGCAAGCTGTGACAGCGGCGATCAGGTGCTAAGTGCAGAACTGACGTTGCCGCTGGACAATCCTGCGCTGAAAAAACGCCGACCTGAACTGTATCAGCGCCTGATGACCAACACCTTTATGTGGAATCCGCAGGACTTCTTTGGCTTGTACGGCACCGATCCGCTGCCGCCCGCCAAAGATTCGGTGATCGCCGTGGCGCAGTTCCGCCCGCAAAACGATGTGAGCGCCAATCTGCAGCAGATTCGTGATTGGGCCGAGCAGGCCAAAGCGCGTGGCGTGGAACTGCTGGTGCTGCCAGAACGTGCGTTGACCGGCTACGCCGGTAAAATGAACGCGTTGACGCTGGATGATGCGCCGATTCAGGCGGTGATCAGGCTGGCTATGGAGCTGGATATCGCGCTGTTAGTGGGTTTTGCTGAGCGCGACGGCACGCATTGCTATAACAGTTGTTTGTTGGCGTGCAGCGCCGGGCTTAGTGCGCATTATCGCCAGATTCACCTCAGTGAGGCTGACCAGCAATGGGCCAGCGCCGGGGATAAATGGGTAACCTGCGATCTGCCCTGCGGGCGTGTCGGTTTGCTACTTGGAGAGGATCTGCTGGTGCCGGAAGCGGCGCGCATTCTGGCGCTGGAAGGTTGCGATATTATCGCCTGCCCGGCAGCGCTGGATACGCCTGCGCCGCTGGCGCATCAAGGCACCATGATCCCACATGTCTGGCCGATTCCACGCGGTGCCGATCCTTATCACTGGCTATTGCCGCGTGTACGCGCAGGAGAAAACAATGTCTGGCTGGCGTTTGCCAATTGGCCTGAAGCGGCCGATGAAAGTTTTGGTATCAGCGGCGTGTTTGGCCCGGATACATTTGCCTTTCCGCGTCAGGAGAGCAAAGTGTTAAGCAATAACGGGTTGGCGCAACTGGCCATCACCACCGGCTCGCCAGATACAACTTATCCGAATCATGTGGTAAGACGTAAAGATCTGGTGCTGATGCGTCAGCCGCATTTTTACACACCACTGATTTTGCGCGCTCACGCATAGAGCGCGCACCAGTCCGTCGTAGGGTCGCCATTTATGGCGACCGTTTCACCACCCGCACTATTACCCACGGAGTCATTTATGCCCACATCACCCAGCAAGAACGTCATCCCGGTTGGCATTCTCTATTCGGTTTCCGGCGATTACGCGGTGATTGGCCGTGAAATGCTCAACGGCATTCTGCTGGCGATTGAAGAGATCAACGCCAACCCAAACTATGACTTTACCCTCGCGCCGGTGGTGCGCGATCCCGGCGGTTCGCTGGATAAATACCACGAATATTGCCACGACCTGCTGCATCGCCACGGCGTGCGCCATCTGATCGGCTGCTACACCTCGGCGGCGCGCAAAACCATCCTGCCGCTGGTGGAAGCGGCCAACGCACTGTTGTGGCATCCGGCACGTTATGAAGGATTCGAAAGCAGCAACAGCGTGATCTATCTCGGTGCGACGCCAAACCAGCATGTGATTCCCCTGCTGCGCTGGCTGCTGCAGGAGCACGATGCCGAGATTTACCACGTTCGTTCCAATTACGTGTGGTCGTGGGAGATGGATCGCATTACGCGTGAAGCGGTGACAGCGGCCGGCGGCAGCGTGGTGGAAAGTAAACTGTTGCCGCTCGGTGAGGAAGATGTCAGTGAGCTGATCGGCGATATCATCACGCGACGACCTAAAGTGATCCTCAATACCATGGTCGGCAAAAGCGCCTACAGCTTTTACCGCGCCTGGCATCAGGCCAGTCAGCATCAGCCGTGGCTCAATCAGCCGCTGAAACTGAGCATGACGCTATGCGAACCCGAAGTGCAGTTAATTGGCGCTGCGGCGCTGGAAGGCTATCTGGTTTCAGCCAGCTGGTTCCAGTCGATCGACAGCTCTGCTAACCGCGATTTTTTGCGCTGCTATCGTCAGCGTTTTGGCGATCAGGTTTCGCCCTCCGTTGATAGCCAAAGCGCGTGGCTGGCGGGGCATTTGCTGGCGCGCGCGATTGCGCGGCATGGTAACGCCGAAGTCGACGGCGTACGCCAGGCGGTATTACAGGATGAGATGGATTCGCCCACCGGGCCGATTCGCATCGATGCCGACAACAATCACTGCTGGCTGACGCCGCATCTGGCACGCTGCCATGCAGGTAAGCTGGAAAGTTTCTGGCAAGCCGACGCGCCGGTGAAGCCCGATCCCTGGCTGGCGTGGACCGACCTCGACCATCTCGGCAAGGGGGGGGAAAACGCATGAGTCGAAAAAACGTGCAGATGCGCGGACTGAAGGTGTGCGTGATTGGCTGCTCAGTGCGCGATAATCAACATCTGGCGCAGCAGTTTGCGCGCATGGGCATTAAGGGAGAATTTTGCGCTGAGTTTCCCAATGAAAGCGCCTTCGCGCAGCAGCAGTTGCTGGTGTTTGATGGCGACAACCCGGCGCTGTTTCATCCGACAGATAAATTGCCGTGGCCCGCGCTGCCAAAAGTGGTGCTCACCGCGATGGAAACGCCGTCGCGCCTGCAGTGGATCACCGAGCAGAAGATTGACAGCTATATGCGCAAGCCGGTGCGTTTTGATGGCGTGATGACCGCTTTTACCCTCGCGCTCGACAGCGCGGCGCGTATCAATCAGCTGGAAGCCCAGTTGAAGCGTCAGGAAGAGCGCCTGCGCGCACGCAAGTTTCTGTTTTCCGCTCAGCTACGTGTGATGCGCGAATTGCAGCTGGAGGAAGATGATGCCTACAACCTGCTGCGCCGTGCTGCGATGGCGCAGCATATGACGATTGAAAATCTCAGCTGTGAGCTGTTGAGCGATAGTCAGCCGTGGTTGAATCTGTTGAAAGCGCTGGCAGCAGAACACATGCCGTAGCGGCACAATTTATTGCGCATTTAACTCACGCACATAATCCAGAAACGCCTGCAGCGGTGCCGGAATCAACCGGCGATCGTTGTAATAGAGCCACAGGCCGGAGAAGCTTTGCCACCAATACGGCAGAATCGGTTGCAGGCTGCCCTCACTCAGCGGCGTTTTAATCCAAT
>NZ_DAMBSA010000202.1:0-8296 GCF_032054795.1 Pantoea sp. CTOTU49201 | reverse complement strand
CGAGATGCCGATGGCATCCAGCACTTGTTCAACCTTAATGCCTTTGCAGGCGTTGAAGCGGATGTAGTGCATCGCCTGAATCACTGCGGGATCGTGCAAGGAGCGGAAATCGGTGGAGCGGCGCGCAATCACTTTTACCGGTGGCACCAGAATGCGTTGCAGTTGCAGAGGCTGATTATCCAGTAGGCGATGCAGCAGTTTTGCTGCCTGATAACCCATTTGGCGCGAGCCTTGCGCCACAGACGAGAGCGCCACGCGCGAAAGATAACGCGTCAGTTCCTCGTTATCGATACCGATCACCGTGAGCTTTTCTGGCACCGGAATTTTGAGGTATTCGCAGGCCTGCAGCAGATGGCGCGCACGGGCATCGGTGACGGCGATGATGCCAGTTTGCTGCGGCAGCGTTTGCAGCCAGTCAGCCAGGCGGTTCTGGGCGTGCTGCCAGTTTTCCGGCGCTGTTTCCATGCCCTGATAGACCACGCCTTGATAACGTTCACGCGCCACCAGCTGGCGAAACGCATGCTCACGTTCTTGCGCCCAGCGTTTGCCGCTGGCTGCGGGCAAACCATAGAAAGCAAAGCGGTTCACGCCTTTTTCTTTCAAATGCAAAAAGGCGCTCTCGACCAGCGCGGCATTGTCGGTGGCGATGTAATGCACGGGCGGATAGTCCTGCGGCTGATGGTAGGATCCTCCGACGCCGACAATCGGCACAGACACGTTGGCCAGCAGTTTTTCTATCGAGGGATCGTCGTAATCGGCGATAACCCCATCGCCCAGCCATTCACGGATGTTGTCGATGCGGCAACGAAAATCCTCTTCAATGAAAATGTCCCAATCCGTTTGAGATGCCTGTAAATACTCACCGACGCCCTCAACCACCTGGCGGTCATAAACCTTATTGGCGTTGAACAGCAACGTAATGCGAAAGCGTTTCTCATGCATCGTGGCGCACTCTCCTAAATCGACAGCACCTTGCATAGCATGGCACGACGGACAGCAGAAAGAATTTGCGCCACATTGTGATCCCCCGCGCGATTACACCCGGCGGCGCGTCGCGGTATCCATCCACACCGCCAGCAGCAGGATGGCGCCCTTGACGATGTACTGCCAGAAAGTCGGGACATCCATCATGCTCATGCCGTTATCCAGTGACGCCATGATAAATGCGCCGATCACCGCGCCTGCTACCGAGCCAACGCCGCCCGCCAGGCTGGTGCCGCCAATCACGCAGGCGGCGATGGCATCCAGCTCGGCGATGTTGCCTGCCGAAGGTGAACCCGCGCCAAGGCGTGAGCTGAGAATCAGGCCAGCAATCGCCACCATCACACCATTGATGGCGAAGACTGCCAGCTTAGTGCGGGCCACATTAATGCCGGAAAGGCGCGCGGCATCCAGGTTGCCACCGATGGCATAAATCCGGCGGCCAAAAGCCGTGCGGGTCGCCATAAACATGCCGCCGAGCAGCAGCAGCACCAGCAGCAACACCGGCGTTGGTACGCCGCGATAATCGTTGAGCAGCCAGATCGCGCCTAACACCAGAACAGCGGTGATGACCTGTCGCACCAGCGCACCGCTGACGGAGGTTTGCGCCAGACCAAGTTGTTGGCGACGCAGACGCAAGCGCCATTGCCAGAGGATAAACAGCGCCAGACCGGCAAAGCCGAAGCCAAAACCGATCCCGCCAGGCAGATAGCTTTGCCCAATCTGCGACATCGCCGGGCTGGTGGGCGCTACGGTTGTGCCGTCGGTGATGCCGACCAAAATGCCGCGAAACGCCAGCATCCCCGCCAACGTGACAATAAATGACGGGACTTTGCGATAGGCCACCCACCAGCCGTTCCAGGTGCCGAGCAGCAGGCCCATCACTAAAGTTACGACGATGGTGAGCGGCAGCGGCCAACCGAGCCAGACGTCAAAGATGGCCGCAGCGCCGCCGAGCAAGCCCATCATCGAACCGACTGAGAGATCGATCTCGGCAGAGATAATGACGAACACCATGCCGACCGCGAGAATGCCGGTGATGGCGGTCTGGCGCAGCAGGTTGGAAACATTACGGGCGCTGAGCCACGCACCGTCGGTGGTCCAGGTGAAGAACAGGGCGATCAGCACAATCGCACCCAGCATCACCAGCACCTGCAGATCCGGCAGCGAGAATTTACCTGGCGCACCTTTACCCGGCGTGGTGAGGCCGCGTTGCGTACTTTCGGTCTTAAACATAGTGTTCACTCCGCAGGGCGGCTTCCATCACCTGCTCCTGAGTCAGGTTATCGTTAATCAGATCGGCTTTGATTTTGCCTTCATGCATCACCAAAACCCGATCGCTCAGGCCCAGTACTTCGGGCAGCTCAGACGAAATGACAATCACGGCAATCCCTTGCTGCACTAACGAGTTGATCAGTAGATAGATTTCCTGGCGCGCACCCACATCAATGCCGCGCGTCGGCTCATCAAGAATTAAGATTTTTGGGTTGAGCAGCAGGCATTTAGCGAGGATCGCTTTCTGTTGATTCCCGCCGCTCAGGCGACCAATCGGCAGCTCTGCCGACGAGGTTTTCACCCGCAGGCGCGCAATGGCCTGGTTAATTGCCTGCTGCTCCTGCGCCTCATCCAGCAGCGAAAGTCGGGGACTAAATTGGTCCAGCGCGGCCAGCGTGATGTTTTTGCCCACGCCCATCAGCGGCACGATGCCATCCTTTTTACGATCTTCCGGCACCATCGCAATGCCGTGAGCGATGGCGGCGCGGCAGTCATTGATACGGACTTTCTTACCGTTGATGTGAATATCGCCCTGCCAGCGCCCCGGCCAAACGCCAAACAGACATTGCACGGTTTCGGTTCGCCCGGCACCGACCAGCCCGGCAATGCCAAGAATTTCGCTGCGCTTCAGGCTGAAAGAGACGTTATCCACTCGGCGAATATGGCGGTTGATGGGATGCCACGCCGTGAGGTTCTCCACCTGCAACAGGGTTTCGCCAATCTCGTGTGGGCTATGCGGATAGAGCGCCGTCAGCTCGCGACCGACCATCATGGTGATGATGTCATCCTCACTCAGCCCGGCGGCCGCGCGGGTCGCGATATGCTGACCGTCGCGGATCACGCAGATGGTGTCCGAAATCGCTTTAACTTCATTGAGTTTGTGCGAGATGTAGATGCAGGCGATGCCGTGTTCGCGCAGGTTTTTGATGATGCTCAGCAGCACCTCGGTTTCCTGTTCGGTAAGCGAGGAGGTCGGCTCGTCGAGGATCAGCAGGCGCACCTGTTTATTCAGGGCGCGTGCAATCTCCACCAGCTGTTGCTGGCCTAATCCCAGCTCTCCGACGCGTGTATCCGGCGAGACATGCAGCTTGACCCGCTCCAGCAGTTGCTGGCAGCGCAGCGTCATGGTTTCGTCATCCACCATGCCGAAACGCCCCAGCTCTGCGCCGAGGAAAATGTTCTCCATCACCGTCAGCTGCCGCACCAGCGCCAGCTCTTGATGGATGATCACGATCCCTTTGCGTTCGGTATCACGAATGCTCTGCGCCTGAATCTCGTCGCCCGCAAAATGGATAGTTCCTTCGAAGTCACCGTGCGGATACAGCCCGCACAGGATCTTCATCAGCGTCGATTTTCCCGAGCCGTTTTCGCCGCACAGCGACATCACTTCACCGGCTTCCAGCTGCAGGCTCACGTCATCCAGTGCTTTCACCGCGCCGAAACGTTTGGTGATATGGTTCATTTCCAGCAACATCGACATATCTCCTTTGCGGGCTCGCGCCTCAGAGTTCGCTCTGTTTGTGGAAGCCGTCTTTGACTACCGTGCTTTCAATGTTGTCTTTGTTGACCGGAATAGGATTCAGCAGGCGCGATGGCACATCTTTCAGGCCGTTGTTCAGCTTGCTGTTGCTGGCGGGTTGTTTGTCGTCACCGAGTTCCACCGCGATTTTGGCCGCTTCGGTCGCCAGTTCGGTGATGGGTTTGTAAACCGTCATGGTTTGCGTGCCGTTCATAATGCGTTTGATGGCGGCGAGATCGGCATCCTGACCGGAGATCGCAACTTTGCCGGAAAGTCCCTGCGCGCTTAATGCCTGAATCGCACCGCCTGCGGTGGCATCATTCGACGCCACAACCGCATCAATGTGATTACTGTTCGCGGTTAAGGCGTTTTCCATTATTTTCAGCGCATTTTCTGGCAGCCAGGCATCAACCCACTGATCGCCGACCACTTTAATACTGCCATTATCAATATAAGGTTTTAACACTTTCATCTGACCGGCACGGAACAGGCGCGCATTATTATCCACCGGCGATCCGCCCATCAGGAAGTAATTACCTTTAGGCACTTGCTTTACAATACTTTCGGCCTGTAATTCGCCCACTTTTTCATTATCGAATGAGATATAAAAATCAATATCGGCGTTATTTATCATGCGGTCATACGCCAGCACTTTAATGCCTTCGCGTTTCGCTTCCGCCACCACGTTACTTAAAACCTGGCCGTTATAAGGAATGATGACCAATACATCAACGCCGCGATTGATCATATTTTCAATTTGCGACATCTGCGTTTCTTCGTTGCCGTTGGCCGACTGCACAAACACTTTGGCGCCCAGAGATTCGGCTTGTTTAACAAAGATATCGCGATCTTTTTGCCAGCGTTCCAGACGTAAATCATCAATAGCCATACCGATTTTGACTTCTTTAGCGCTACCCGCGTGACTAAACAGGGCCAGAGCCGCGCAGGCGGCCAACAGTGATTGTTTCATGTTCATAGTATTAATCCTGTAGGTTGAGGCTGTTGTCGTTGTAAGGCTTATAACCAGGCCGATGAATTGTTGCCCTGAGTTTCAGATGACATCAATTACTGATTTTTATCCGGCTATTACGTTTTTTGGTTTATTTGCGATTTTATGAGCGCGATCGATATTTCAACGCTTTCAGAAAAAACGAAGTCGAGAAGACTGAATGAAAATAACGACATTATTTTGCGAGCTGGCGCACAAATAATAATTATCTTACGTTGAGTGTTAAATATCGTAATTGAGCAGCAGTAAATTACATCATCACAATAACGGCTCAAAGCTGACCATTCGGGTCCTCATGCTAAGGAGCTAACTATGCACGCCTATTTCGACCAGCTTGATCGCGTTCGTTATGAAGGGAGTAATACCCGCAATCCTCTGGCGTTTCGTCATTACAACCCGGACGAAGTGATTCTCGGTAAAACCATGGCGGAGCATCTGCGCTTTGCGGCCTGTTACTGGCATACCTTCTGCTGGAACGGCGCGGATATGTTTGGCGTTGGGGCGTTTGATCGTCCGTGGCAGAAGCCGGGAGATGCGCTTGAGTTGGCGAAACAAAAGGCCGATGTTGCCTTTGAGTTCTTTCATAAACTGAATGTGCCTTATTACTGCTTCCACGATGTGGATGTCTCGCCAGAAGGCGATTCGTTGAAAAGCTATCGCGAAAACTTCGCCGTGATGACGGATAAGTTGCTGGAAAAGCAGCAGGAAACCGGCGTGAAACTGCTGTGGGGAACCGCCAACTGCTTTACCCATCCGCGTTACGGTGCGGGTGCGGCGACCAATCCGGATCCGGAAATTTTTGCCTGGGCGGCCAGCCAGGTGTGCAGCGCCATGCAGGCCACGCAAACTCTCGGCGGCGAGAACTATGTGCTGTGGGGCGGGCGTGAAGGGTATGAAACCTTACTCAACACCGACCTGCGCCAGGAGCGCGAGCAGATTGGCCGGTTTATGCAGATGGTGGTGGAGCACAAACACAAGATTGGTTTCCACGGCATGTTGCTGATCGAACCCAAGCCGCAGGAGCCAACAAAACATCAGTATGACTATGATGTGGCAACGGTTTATGGCTTCCTGAAGCAGTTCGGGCTGGAAAAAGAGATTAAAGTGAATGTGGAAGCCAACCACGCGACGCTGGCGGGCCACTCATTCCATCATGAAATCGCAACGGCCATCGCGCTGGGCATTTTTGGCTCGGTGGATGCTAACCGTGGCGACATGCAGTGTGGCTGGGATACCGACCAGTTCCCGGTCAGCGTGGAAGAGAATGCGCTGGTGCTGTACGAAATTATCAAAGCGGGCGGATTCACCACCGGCGGCTTAAACTTTGATGCCAAAGTCCGCCGCCAGAGCACCGACAAATATGACCTGTTCTACGGCCATATCGGCGCAATGGATACTATGGCGCTGGCGTTAAAAGTCGCGGCCCGCATGGTGGCGGATGGCGAGCTGGATAAGCGAGTGGCACAACGTTACAGCGGCTGGAACGGTGAGTTCGGACAGCAGATTCTGAAGGGTGAATTTTCCCTCGCCGCACTGGCGGAACAGGCGCAGCAACAGCAATTCAATCCACAACATCGTAGTGGACGCCAGGAACAGCTGGAGAATCTGGTGAATCACTACTTGTTTGATTTTTAACTTTTCAGGAGCGCAGCATGGTTATCGGCATCGATTTAGGCACCTCCGGCGTGAAAGTGGCGTTGCTGGATGCGCACGGCAAAGTGATTGCAGTGGAGAGTGCGCCGCTGGAGGTGTCGCGGCCGCAGCCGTTATGGAGTGAGCAAGATGCCGAAAGCTGGTGGCAGGCGACAGATCGTGCCATGCAGGCGCTGGCGCAGCAGCACGATCTCAGCGGCGTGAAGGCGATTGGCCTGAGTGGGCAGATGCACGGTGCCACCTTGCTGGATAGCGAGAATCGGGTGCTGCGTCCGGCGATTTTATGGAATGACGGGCGCAGCGGCGAGCAGTGTCAGGAACTGGAGAAGCGCGTGCCGGATTCGCGTCGCATCACCGGCAATCTGATGATGCCCGGCTTCACCGCGCCAAAGCTGTTGTGGGTGAAACAGCATGAGCCGCAGGTGTTTGCTCAGGTGGCTAAAGTGCTGCTGCCAAAAGATTATCTGCGCTTCCGCATGAGCGGCGACTTCGCCAGCGATATGTCGGACGCTGCGGGAACGATGTGGCTGGATGTGGCGCAGCGCGACTGGAGCGATGAGATGCTCAGCGCATGCGAGTTGCAGCGCAGCCAGATGCCGCAACTGTTTGAAGGCAATCAGATCACCGGCACTTTATTGCCAGATGTCGCTGCGCGCTGGGGCATGCAAAGGGTGCCGCTGGTGGCGGGTGGCGGTGATAACGCGGCGGGCGCGGTGGGTGTCGGCATGGTCGAGCCGGGACAAGGCATGTTGTCGCTGGGCACGTCGGGCGTCTATTTTCTGGTAAGCGACGGCTATCTCAGTAATCCACAGCGCGCGGTGCACAGCTTCTGCCACGCGCTGCCGCAGCGCTGGCATTTGATGTCGGTGATTTTGAGCGCGGCTTCCTGTCTCGATTGGGCGGCGGCGCTGACCGGCTGCACGGACGTGCCGCAACTGCTGAGTGAGGCGGAAAAAGCGCGCAGCGATGTGCCGCCAGTGTGGTTCCTGCCTTATCTCTCTGGCGAACGCACGCCGCACAACAATCCGCAGGCGCAGGGCGCGTTCTTTGGTTTGACGCATCAACATGGCCGACCAGAACTGGCGCGCGCGGTGCTGGAAGGCGTGGGCTTCGCGCTGGCCGAAGGCATGGATGCGGTGCATGAGTGCGGTGTGCAGCCAAAAACCGTGATGCTAATTGGCGGCGGCGCGCGCAGTGCGTACTGGCGTCAGATGCTGGCGGATATCAGCGGGCAAACGCTGGATTATTGTCATGGTGGCGAAGTCGGCCCGGCGCTGGGTGCAGCACGACTGGCGCAGCTGGCGATTGATCCGGCGAGCGAATGGCCGTCGCTTGAGCTGGCGCAGCGGCATCAACCGGATGCGGCGCGCCATCAGGCGTATCAGCCGCAGCGCGAAGTGTTTGCGCGTTTGTATCAGCAGCTGCAGCCGTTGATGTCTTGATGTGGGAGAGTGATGGCTGGATTTGGCAGAGTGTGAGAGTTTTTATCGGGTATTATTGGGTAATTCTGTTGAATCGAATGGCTTGATTTGGTCGGCATAAATGCCAACCCTACATTGTAGGGTCGCCATTAATGGCGACCTGGCCGAATAACGCACCCAACTTTGCATTTATGCCAACCTGGCCGAATACCGCACCCAACCTGGCATTTATGCCAACCTGGACGCATACCGCACCCAACTGATGGAGCCCACCATGCCGCAATCCGTCTTCTTCCTCGTGCTTCCCGGCGTGATGGCGCTGGATCTCACTGGCCCCGCTGAAACCCTGCAGCTGGCCGACGGCCACTTCGCTCTGCACTACATCGGCCCGCAGCCAAGCGTGCTGTGCTCCACCAGCATGACCCTCGCCGACATCGC
>NZ_DAMBSA010000201.1:0-8333 GCF_032054795.1 Pantoea sp. CTOTU49201 | reverse complement strand
CGATGCCGCAGCCGGCAAACCGTTCGACCCGGCACTGCTGGAGACGCTGGAAGGCCTGGCGCATCGCGGTTACACCGAAGGTTTCCTGCGTCGTCATACCCATGATAGTTATCAGAACTACGAGCAAGGTTTCTCCATCTCCGAGCGCCAGCAGTTTGTCGGCGAATTCACCGGTGAACGTCGCGGCGACTGGGCGCAGATTGCGGTGAAGAACAAGTTTATGCTCGGGGATGCTGTCGAGATCATGACGCCAGAAGGCAACCTCAACTGCACGCTTGAAACCATGCAGAACGATAAAGGATCGGCGGTAGACGTGGCGCCAGGCGATGGACATCGCGTGTGGATCCCGGTGCCGGAGTCGGTCAACCTCGCCTTTGCCCTGCTGCTGCGTAATTTCACCGATGGCAACAGCACCTACGATCCACATGGGAAAAATCGCACTTAATGAAAAGATTTCGGCGAAGTTAGATTAGGATCACAGACCACCTCTTCGCCTCGCTTTAGAATTCCGCCTGCTGCTAACGAGTAAGAATAAAAGCAGGTAGTACCAGGAACCACCTCATTCACCCGCCCGGCTCCCCCGTGCGGGTTTTCTTTTTTCTACGCCACCCAATTTTTCGTCGCCCGCCGATAAAGTTCTCTCCCCGGCTATGCTATAACCTGTGCTCTGTAACTCGCATCAAGGAACTGATAATGCAAAACAAACCGCTGACGCTGCTGATCCTCAATGGGAAAGGCGCAGGTAATGAAGATTTGCGCGCTGCGGTGAATACGCTGCGTGATGAAGGCTTTAATCTGGCGGTGCGCGTCACCTGGGAAAAGGGTGATGGCGATCGTTATGTGCAGGAAGCGGTTGATTTGCAGGCAGAAACCGTGGTGGCCGGCGGCGGCGATGGCACCATCAATGAAATCGCGACCGCGCTAGCACGCTTGCCCGAACAGCAACGTCCGGCGTTGGGCATTTTACCGCTCGGCACCGCCAACGATTTCGCCACCAGCGTCGGTATTCCTGAAGGTATGGAACCGGCGCTGCGTTTAGCGTTGGTGGGAAAAGCGACAACCATCGATTTGGCGCGGGTGAACGGCGATCGCTACTTTATTAATATGGCGACCGGCGGCTTTGGCACGCGCATCACCACTGAAACCCCCGAAAAGCTGAAATCGGCGCTCGGTGGCGTGTCGTACTTTATTCATGGATTGATGCGCGTCGATGCGCTGAAACCGGATCGCTGTGAAATTAGCGGACCCGGCTTTAACTGGCAAGGCGATGCGCTGGTGATAGGCATTGGTAATGGACGTCAGGCCGGCGGCGGGCAAAAGCTCTGCCCGGATGCGCTGATTAATGATGGACAGCTCAATCTCAGCATCGTTACCGCGCAGGAGTTACTGCCCACGTTGCTGCATTCCCTGACGCGTGATGATGAAAATCCGAATATCGTCACGGCACAATTGCAGTCGCTCACTATCCGTTCACCGCATGAGATGACGTTTAATCTGGATGGTGAACCACTGACGGGAAGTGAATTTGAGATTGAAGTGATGGCGGGCGCACTGAGCTGTCGCTTGCCGCCGCAATGCCCGTTATTAGCGTAATTTTCGCGGGTCGCCAATCATGGCGACCCGATTTCTGATTTACACCTTCATCCAGCGACGTTCCAGCGCGGAAACTGCAACCGCTTCAAGCACCTTCTGCACCTGCAATCCTTCGGCGAAATCTGGCCACATGCGATCGCCTGCGGCAATGCCATTGATCAAATCGCGGATCTCAACGGTTTTCTGATCGTTGAAACCGATGCCGTGCCCGGCCGAGACGCAGAAATTGGCGTAATCCGGATGCGCCGGACCGGTCAAAATGGTTTTGAAACCCTGACGTCCTGCCGGTTCATCGTGGATGTACAGCTCCAGCTCGGCCATACGTTCCTGAGTATAGCGCAGCGTGCCTTTAGTGCCGGTGACCACATAGGTCAGGCCCATTTTGCTGCCGCAGGCGATACGCGAGGTTTCAAACACGCCGTGCGCCCCGTTTTTAAAGCGCAGCAAGGCGCTGGCCTGATCTTCGTTTTCCACTAGCAGCAGGCGCGACTTGTCCTTCGGGTCCGGACGCTCTTTAATCACCGTCATCATATCGCCGCTGACTTCTTCAATATCACCGACCAGATAGTGCGCCATATTCACAATATGTGCAGCGAGGTCGCCTAACGCGCCTAATCCCGCTAGCGCTTTCTGGCAGTGCCAGTCGAGCGGCGTTTCAGGACGCGCCAGATAATCTTCGTTGTGCGTGCCGTAGAAATGCACCACGTCGCCGATTTCACCACGAGCGATAATTTCGCGCGCCAGCTGGCTGGTCGGGTTTTTCATATAGTTGAAACCAACCAGCGTTTTCACGCCCGCCTGCTGCGCCGCTTGCACCATCTCTTCCGCATCGGCCACTGACAGCGACAACGGCTTCTCAGAATAAACGTGCTTACCGTTGCGAATTGCTTCCAGCGCCATCTCTTTGTGCAGGAAGTTTGGCGCACAGATATCAACCACATCGATGTTTGGATCGCGCACCAGCTCACGCCAGTCGCCAGTTGAACGGGCAAAGCCAAAGGTTGCCGCCTGTTTCGCCGCCAGCTCTGGATTTACCTCTGCCAGCATCTCACGCACGATCTCGCCTTTAAGGGCAAAAACCGTGGGTGCCTGAGCGTAGGCAATTGCGTGACAACGACCAATGTAACCACTGCCAATCATACCGATTCTGACTTTGTTCATGACTAATCCTGCATTCGGGTAAGAGTTGATGTGGAATATATGTTTCGCTTTTTGCCCCGACAACGGTGAAATGAAATATCTGTGATCATGCATGCGAGGTATCTGACAAAATCGACAAATCAGAATGTAATTTTGCATAGAGTTGGTGATCATCGTCACAAAACAGATTCTGTCAGCCGTGATTTTGCCGCGCTGAGTTCGCTCATAGCGTGCAATTGACGCTTTATTCAGCAGTCAGAACGAATTGTGAAAAAGAGTTTTGACAAGGCGAGGTCCGCTCGATAATATGCGCCCCGTTCAAACGATTCCTCTGTAGTTCAGTCGGTAGAACGGCGGACTGTTAATCCGTATGTCACTGGTTCGAGTCCAGTCAGAGGAGCCAAATTTAAAAAACCCGCTCAGGGAAACCTGAGTGGGTTTTTGTCTTTGTAGGCCGCCATTTAGGGTGGCCGTGATTCCCTGGTCGCCATGAATGGCGACCCTACGTAACTGTTCCTCTGTGATTCTGTTCACAACTCTGCAACGCCGACTTGTATGGTAGTATTAGTGCGCGTATTTTTTCATCATTGCATTCCCGTTGGAGTAGATGATGAAAAGTGTAGTGATTGAGCAACCGGGTGAACTGGTACTGGCAGAGCGTCCGCTGCCGCAACCCGCTGCGGGTGAAGTACGCGTGAAAGTGCAGTTTGCCAGCATCTGCGGTTCCGATGTGCATATCTGGCACGGTCATAACCCTTTCGCTAAATATCCGCGCGTGATTGGTCACGAATTTTTTGGCCTGATCGATGCGGTCGGCGCTGACGTTGCCGCCAGCCGCATTGGCGAGCGCGTAGCGGTCGATCCGGTTGTCAGCTGCGGCAACTGCTATCCCTGCTCCATTGGTCGCCCAAACGTCTGCAAAGCGTTGCAGGTGATTGGCGTGCACCGCGACGGCGGCTTTAGTGAATATGCCGTCGCACCGGCTAAAAACGCCTTCCGCCTGCCGGATAGCGTGCCCGACAAACTTGCCAGCATGGTCGAACCTTTCACCATCGCGGCCAATATCACCGCCTTCCTCAAACCACAGCCAAACGATGTGGCGCTGATTTACGGTGCCGGTCCAATGGGACTCACCGCTATTCAGGTGCTGAAAGGCGTATACGGCGTTGAACAGGTCTTGGTGGTTGATCGTCTGCCAGAACGTCTGGCGCTGGCGCAGGAAAACGGTGCCGATCAGGTGTTCAACAACAGCGATATTCCGCTCGCCGCGCAGCTGGAAGGCGTGCAGCCGACGCTGATTATTGATGCCGCCTGCCATCCGACGATTCTGGCCGAAGCCGCCGCCCTCGCCTCACCGGCGGCGCGTATTGGCCTGCTGGGCTTTTCTGGCGAGCCGTGCAGCATTACGCAGCAAAGTCTCACCAGTAAAGAGCTGTCGCTGTTCACCTCGCGCCTCAACAGTAATCGCTTCCCGCAGGTGATTGAGTGGATTGAGCAAGGCCAGATCCAGCCGGAGAAACTGGTGACGCACTATTTCCCGCTGGCGGAGGTTGAGCAAGCCATGACGCTGTTCGAAAAAGATCCCCGCACCTGCTGCAAAGTGATCCTACAAATGGGTTAAGTTAACCCGCACACCAGGTGTCCCCATGCCGGTCCCTTACCCGCCGGCATTATTACTATAAAAAATGACGATGACGGAGTTTCTATGTTTAAGAACCTGCGCTGGACCCTCGTACTGCTGTTGTTCCTGGTGTTTATGATCAACTACCTTGATCGTATCGCCCTCTCTCTGACTGTACCACTGGTGGAAAAAGACCTGATGATCAACGCCGAACAGTTCGGCATGATTTTCGGTAGCTTCTTCTTCGGTTATGCCCTGTTCAACTTCATCGGTGGCTTAGCGACCGATAAATTCGGCCCGACTATCGTGCTCGGCACCGCCGTTGGCATGTGGTCGCTGTTCTGCGGCCTGACCGCGATGGCGACCGGCTTCTGGTCGATGATGATTCTGCGCGTGCTGTTTGGCATGGCGGAAGGCCCCATCTCGGCGTCGGCGAACAAAGCCATTAACGGCTGGTTCCCGAAAAAACAGGCCGCCACCGCGATGGGTTTACTCAGCTCGGGTTCACCGCTGGGTGGCGCGGTTGCCGGTCCGATTGTGGGTTATCTGGCGCTGTCGTTCGGCTGGCGTCCGGCGTTTGTGGTGATCGCCGCGATTGGTTTTGTCTGGCTGGCGCTGTGGTTCTTCTTCGCGTCCGATAACCCGGCAAAAAGTAAGCGCGTATCAGAGGAAGAGCGTGCCCTGGTGGAAAAACTGAAAGCCGAAGAACCGGCTGACGTCATCGACCCAAGCGGCAACGCGCACGGTTTGGGCTTCTATCTACGCCAGCCGATCATTCTGGTCACCGCCTTTGCTTTCTTCTGCTACAACTACATTCTGTTCTTCTTCCTGAGCTGGTTCCCGGCGTATCTGGTGCAGGCGCACGGCCTCGACATCAAAGCGATGAGCATCACCACCATGATCCCGTGGATTGTTGGCTTCGTTGGCCTGGCGTTGGGTGGCTGGATCTCCGATAAGATTTTCAATATCACCGGCAAGCTGCTGCTTTCACGAAAAATTGTGCTGGTGGTTTCACTTACCGCCGCCGCGATTTGCGTGGCGCTGGCAGGTACGATAAAAGAGGTCAACTCGGCGGTGATCATGATGTCGATCTCGATCTTCTTCCTCTACATCACCGGCGCGATTTACTGGGCGATTGTGCAGGATGTGGTGCATAAAAGCCGTGTCGGCAGCATCAGTGGCTTTATCCATCTGATTGGTAGCCTGTCAGGCGTAATCGGCCCGGTGGTGACTGGCTTCATCGTGCAGCACTCTGGTAAGTTTGACAGCGCCTTCATCCTCGCGGGTGCAGTGGCAGGCGTCGGTGCGCTGCTGGTGCTGCTGGTAATTCGCGAACCCAAGGCCAACAATAAACCGGTTTCAGTGTAAATCTCATGGGGCGCTGAGCGCCCCATTTGCCAAAAGGAATGACTATGTTAGAGCTTGAACGCCTCCCCGCTGATGTCCAACGTCCCGCTTACGATCGCAGCCAACTCAAAACCCGCATGGTGCACATCGGCTTTGGTGCCTTCCATCGTGCGCATCAGGCGCTGGCAACCGATAAGCTGGCGGCACAAGGCAGCGATTGGGGTTACTGCGAAGTGAATCTCAACAGCGGCACGCTGATTCAGGCGCTACGTCAGCAGAATCTGCTCTATACGCTGACCGAAATGGCCGATGAGAGTTTACACACGCGCGTGATTGGCGTGGTGACGCAAGCGCTGCATGGCAAAGGCGACGGCATTGATTCAGTGATTGAAGCGATGAGCCAGCCGGATGTGGCGATTGTCTCGATGACCGTGACCGAGAAAGGCTATTGCTACATGCCCTCGAGCGGCAAGCTCAATCCCGATCATCCCGATATTGTGCACGACCTCGCGAATCCTACTCAGCCACGCTCACTGCCCGGCCTGATTCTGGCGGCAATTATCCGTCGCCGTGAACGCAATTTGTCGCCGTTCAGCGTGATGTCCTGCGACAACATGCCGGAAAACGGCCATGTCACGCGTAACGTGATTACTCAGCTGGCCGAGCGCCACAGCGCTGAACTGGCGGATTATATCCAGACGCACATCACCTTCCCTTCAACCATGGTTGATCGCATCGTCCCGGCAATGACCGATGCGGCATTCGACGCGCTGGCCGAACGTTTAGGCAGCCGCGATTCGGTGGCGGTAGAAGCTGAGCCATTTTTCCAATGGGTCATCGAAGACAATTTTGTTAGCGGACGTCCGGCATGGGAAAACGCCGGTGCGGAACTGGTCAGTGATGTGCTGCCGTTCGAAGAGATGAAGCTGCGTATGCTCAACGGCAGCCACTCGTTCCTCGCCTATCTCGGTTTTCTCGCCGGTTATGAGCACATCAGCGATTGCATGGCCGATGCCAGCTATCGTGCAGCGGCGCGGGCATTGATGCTGCAGGATCAGGCGCCAACGCTGCGCACGCAGGGCGTCGATCTCGAAGCCTATGCCGATTCCCTGATTGCGCGTTACGAGAATCGCGCCATCAAGCATCGCACCTATCAAATCGCCACCGATGGCACGCAAAAGCTGCCGCAGCGTCTGCTGGATAGCGCGCGCTGGCATCTGCGCAACGGCACTTCATGCGACTTCGTGTTGCTGGGTGTGGCGGGCTGGATGCGCTACGTTAGCGGCGTGGATGAGCAAGGCCAGGCCATTGAGATTCGCGATCCGCTCAAAGATCAGCTGGCGAACATCGTGGCTAACAGTGAGGACGGTGCAGCGCGCGTTAAAGCGTTGCTTGGCCTAAACGCCGTGTTTGGCGACGATCTGCTTCAGCAGCCGGCCTTTGTCTCACGCGTGACCGAACTCTATCTGCAGCTGTTGCAACAGGGCGCGCGCGCCACGGTGCAAAGCCTCGTCACACAAGGCTAAGCGCCTGCACAAATGTGTAGCGCAGACGCAGCGTGCTGATTAGACTGAACCTTTCTTAACGGGCTGGCAGATGCCAGCCGTAATACGGATATTGCTGCATGTCGACTGCCTATACCATAACCACCAGCGAACCGGTAAATCAGCAGATCTACCGTTATCTGCGCAAAGATATTGTGACCTGCGTTATTCATCCGGGCTCGCTGCTGTCGGAGAAGGAAGTGTCGGCGCGTTTTAACGTATCGCGTCAGCCGGTACGTGAAGCTTTCATCAAGCTGGCGGAAGCCGGACTGGTGCAGGTGTTACCGCAGCGCGGCACCTTCGTACGCAAAATCTCTGCCCAACGCGTGGCCGACGGCCGCTTTATCCGTGAAGCGGTAGAGATCGCCGTGGTACGCCGCGCCGCGCAGGAGATTGGTGCCACTGGATTGATGGCGCTGGAGCATAACCTGCAGCTGCAGCGCCTCGCCGCCGAACGTCATGACAGCCAGGCTTTCCTGGGGCTGGATGATGAGTTTCACCGCCTGATTGCGGAAGGGATTAATTGCCTGCTGGCGTGGGAAACGGTGGAGAACATCAAAGCCACTATGGACCGCGTGCGCTTTCTGACCTTGAGCGAAGTGTCACCGCCGGAGCGTTTGATTCAGCAGCATGAAGATATCTATAACGCATTGAAAGCGCATGATGTTGAAGCCGCTGAAAGCGCGATGCGCCGCCATCTGCAGGAGATGATTTTGACCATTACGCCGATTGCCGAGCGTAATAGTGAGTGGTTCGAAGCGCCTTGATTTAGTGCTCGCTGTCCCCCTCCTCGGTCCTCCCCCATTAATGGGGGAGGAAGATGCTGCAATATGTAAGTGTTGAAGCAGCATGTGGCAGCATCTCCTTCCCCCGCGGGCGGGGGAAGGTCGGGATGGAGGACAGCCAGCGCAATCCCAATCAGGAAATCGTCAGTAACCAGTGCACGTAGGACTGATAATGACTCTCCTGCTCTAACAGCTCAGAACGCAGCGGATGCGCTTCGCGCCAACCGGCCGGCAACGTCAAATGCAGTGCATCATCATCCGCCTGTAAACGCACGGCAGGCAAGGTGTCATCGCGACGACGAC
>NZ_DAMBSA010000200.1:0-8345 GCF_032054795.1 Pantoea sp. CTOTU49201 | reverse complement strand
TTGTAGTGCTGGTGGTGCTTTACGCGTCACTGTTCGTGGTGCAGGAAGGCCAACGTGGCATCGTGCTGCGCTTTGGTAAGGTTCTGCGTGATGACGAAAACAAACCGCTGGTGTACGCACCGGGTCTGCATTTCAAAATTCCGTTTATTGAAACCATGAAATCACTGGATGCGCGCATTCAGACCATGGATAACCAGGCTGACCGCTTTGTTACCAAAGAGAAGAAAGACCTGATCGTTGATTCTTACATCAAATGGCGTATCAGTGACTTCAGCCGTTACTACCTGGCAACCGGTGGTGGCGACGTTTCTCAGGCGGAAGTGCTGCTGAAACGTAAGTTCAGTGACCGTCTGCGTTCTGAAATGGGTCGTCTGGATGTGAAAGACATCGTGACCGATTCGCGTGGCCGTTTGACTACCGACGTGCGTGATGCCCTGAACACCGGTAGCGCAGGTAATGATGATGACGTTCAGACGCCCGCTGCGGATGACGCAATTGCGAGTGCGGCAGCACGTGTAGAACGTGAAACCAACAGCAGCGAGCCTGCTCCAAATCCGAACAGTATGGCTGCGTTGGGTATTGAAGTTGTCGACGTGCGCATCAAGCAGATCAATCTGCCAACCGAGGTTTCTGACGCGATCTACAACCGTATGCGCGCCGAGCGTGAAGCGGTAGCGCGTAGTCAGCGTTCACAAGGTCAGGAAGAGGCAGAGAAACTGCGTGCGCAGGCCGATTATCAGGTCACACGTACGCTGGCAGAAGCACAGCGTGAAGCGCTGATTTCTCGCGGTGAAGGTGATGGTGAAGCGGCAAAACTGTTTGCAGATGCCTTCAGCCAGGACCCGGATTTCTACGCCTTTATCCGCAGCCTGCGTGCCTATGAGAATAGCTTCTCAGACAATCAGGATGTGTTGGTGCTGAGCCCGGATAGCGATTTCTTCCGCTATATGAAAGCGCCCTCTAACGCCACGCGTTAAGAACTGATATAAAGTCCAGGCCGACAATGTTGTCGGCCTTTTTTTTGGGAAAAAATCATGAATTCAACCATCTGGATGGCGCTGGCTTTGGTTTTGGTGCTGGAAGGACTTGGACCGATGTTTATGCCACGCGCCTGGCGACGCATGATCCTGGCGATGACGCAGTTACCCGATCGTCTCTTGCATCGTTTTGGTGGCGGTTTAGTGGTGGCCGGCGTGGTGATCTACGCGATGATCAGTATGCACGCGCGCTAATCAGCGTAAATTTTGTGTGATGCCGCGCGACTCAATTGTGTCTGTTGGCCGCTGTTCCCCCAACATGTTGTGAGCTGAGCAAAACTCAGGCAAAAAACAGCGCAATCGTATGCTAAAAGTGCTGAAAGAGTAAAAGTCAGGTGGTAGAATCCATTTTTAAGCAATCGGTGATTTTGAAAAAATGGGTAAGAACGTCGTCGTACTGGGCACCCAATGGGGTGACGAAGGTAAAGGTAAGATCGTAGACCTTCTGACAGAGCGCGCGAATTACGTCGTGCGTTACCAAGGTGGCCATAATGCAGGCCACACACTTGTCATCAACGGTGAAAAAACCGTCCTCCACTTAATTCCATCTGGCATCCTGCGTGAAAACGTCACCAGCATCATTGGTAACGGCGTTGTACTGTCGCCTGAAGCGCTGATGAAAGAGATGAAAGGTCTGGAAGAGCGCGGTGTGCCGGTACGTGAACGTCTGTTGATCTCTGAAGCCTGCCCATTGATTCTGCAATACCACGTAGCAATGGATGTGGCGCGCGAGAAAGCGCGTGGCGCCAAAGCTATCGGCACCACCGGTCGCGGTATCGGTCCTGCCTATGAAGACAAAGTGGCACGTCGCGGTCTGCGCGTGAGCGATCTCTTCAACAAAGAAACTTTTGCAGTGAAGCTGAAAGAGATCGTCGATTTCTACAACTTCCAGCTGGTTAACTATTACAAAACTGACGCTGTTGACTACGAAAAAGTGCTGAGTGATACGCTGGCGGTTGCCGATATCATTACCAGCATGGTGGTTGACGTCTCTGATCTGCTGGACGGCGCGCGTAAGCGTGGCGACCTGATCATGTTCGAAGGTGCGCAGGGTACGCTGCTGGATATCGACCACGGTACCTATCCGTACGTGACCTCATCGAACACCACCGCAGGTGGCGTAGCGACGGGTTCAGGTATTGGTCCACGCTATGTTGATTACGTGCTGGGTATCGTCAAAGCCTACTCAACGCGTGTTGGTGCAGGTCCATTCCCGACCGAACTGTTCGACGAAACCGGCGAGTTCCTGTGTGCACAAGGTAACGAGTTCGGCGCGACCACAGGTCGTCGTCGTCGTACCGGCTGGCTGGATGCGGTTGCCGTTCGCCGTGCAGTACAGATCAACTCACTGTCAGGTTTCTGCATGACCAAGCTGGACGTGCTGGATGGCCTGAAAGAAGTGAAAATCTGTGTGGCTTATCGCATGCCAGATGGCCGCGAAATGACCACCACGCCGCTGGCGGCTGAAGGCTGGGAAGGCATTGAGCCGATTTACGAAACCATGCCAGGCTGGAGCGAGACCACATTCGGCGTTAAGACGCTGGAAGGTCTGCCGCAAGCTGCACGTGACTACATCAAACGTGTAGAAGAAGTGACCGGTGTGCCAATTGATATTATTTCTACCGGCCCAGACCGCAGTGAGACCATGATTCTGCGCGACCCGTTCGACGCATAATCTCCTCAGGCCGGACTCTGTCCGGCCTTTGTATTTCTAATCTTTGACTCCACTCACTCTATTTTTTCTTGCAGATATCGATACTTGCCAGAAAAAACGCACCGGCCACCACGCTCTGGTTTATCATCATATTTAAACATCACGCCGACCGGCGCATAACCATAACGTTCGATGATTCACTGAGGTATATGTGCAGCTAACAAGTTTTACCGATTATGGTCTGCGTGCCCTGATTTACATGGCGACGTTACCGGAAGGTAAGCAGACCAACATTACCGAAGTCACCGATACCTACGGGGTGTCGCGTAACCATATGGTTAAAATCATCAACCAACTGAGCCGGGCTGGCTTTGTCGCCGCAACACGCGGTAAAAACGGCGGAATTCGTTTAGGCATGGACCCGGAAAAAATCGTCATTGGCGATGTGGTGCGAAGAATGGAGCCATTGCAGCTCGTGAACTGTGACGAGTGTGTGATCACGCCGGCCTGTCGTTTGCGTAAAGCATTGCACGATGCGGTCCAGCTATTCCTCAAGGAACTGGACAAGTATACGCTGGCCGATTTGGTCAAAGATAACGATTCGCTGTACCAACTTTTATTGTCCGAACCGCCGGTGGCAATCCAAATTAAATGACATCGGAGGAACCGTAATGTCAAAAGATCCTTTTCAGGATAGAGAAGCTGAAAAATACGAAAACCCAATCCCAAGCCGCGAATTTATCCTGGCACTGCTAGAAAAACGGGAAAAGCCGACCAACCGCGATGACATCGCGCAGGAATTGAATATCACCAGCGAAGAGCAGCTGGAAGCGCTGCGTCGTCGTCTGCGCGCCATGGAGCGCGATGGTCAGCTGGTGTTTACGCGTCGTCAATGTTACGCCCTGCCAGAACGTCTTGATCTCCTGCGCGGTAAAGTGATTGGTCATCGCGATGGCTACGGCTTCCTGCGCGTGGAAGGCCAGAAGGATGATTTCTATCTCTCAGCCGAACAGATGAAATTCTGCCTGCACGGCGACGTGATTCTGGCGCAGCCAGGCAGCGCCGATCGTAAAGGTCGTCGTGAAGCGCGCGTGGTGCGCGTGCTTGAGCCACGTAACAGCCAGATCGTCGGCCGCTACTTTACCGATGCAGGTACCGGTTTTGTGGTGCCGGATGACAGCCGCCTGAGTTTCGACATCCTGATCCCGCAAGAAGAAACGCTCAACGCGCGTATGGGTTCAGTGGTGGTGGTGGAAATCACCCAACGTGCCACGCGTCGCACCAAGGCGCTTGGCAAGATTACTGAACTGCTGGGCGACGATATGGGCACCAGCCTTGCGGTCGATATGGCAGTGCGCACTCATGAAATCCCGCACACCTGGCCGGAAGAAGTTGAGAAGCAGATCGCTAAGCTGAAAGAAGAAGTGCCGGAAGAGGCGAAGCTTGGACGTGTAGATTTACGTAAGCTGCCGCTGGTCACCATTGATGGTGAAGATGCGCGCGACTTTGATGATGCTGTTTTCTGCGAGAAGAAGCGCGGCGGCGGCTGGCGTTTGTGGGTGGCAATTGCCGACGTCAGCTATTACGTGCGTCCGGGCACACCGCTGGACGATGAAGCGCATCAGCGCGGCACTTCGGTCTATTTTCCGTCGCAGGTTATCCCGATGCTGCCGGAGATTCTCTCCAACGGCTTGTGCTCGCTGAATCCGCAGGTTGATCGTTTGTGCATGGTGTGTGAGATGACCATCTCCTCCAGCGGCAAACTTACCGGTTTCAAACACTATGAAGCGGTGATGAATTCCCATGCGCGACTGACCTACAACAAAGTGTGGAACATTCTGCAAGGTGATGCCGATCTGCGTGAACAATACGCGGCGCAGGTTCCCCATTTGCATGAACTGCACAACATGTATCAGGTGCTGGAAACCGCGCGCGAGCAGCGTGGCGGCATTTCGTTTGAGACCGATGAAGCCAAGTTCATCTTCAACGCCGAGCGTCGCATTGAGCGCGTTGAGCGCACCTCACGTAACGATGCGCATAAGCTGATTGAAGAGTGCATGATTCTCGCCAACATCGCCTCGGCGCGTTTTGTTGAGAAAAATGAAGAGCCTGCGCTGTTCCGCGATCACGATCGCCCAAGCGAAGACAGCATCAAAAGCTTCCGTACCGTACTGAACGAGCTGGGCTTAAGCCTGCCGGGCGGCGCTAAGCCACATCCGACCGATTATGCTGCTCTGTTGAAGCAAGTTGCCGATCGTCCAGACGCGGAAATGCTGCAAACCATGCTGCTGCGTTCGATGAAGCAGGCCGTTTACGATCCTGAAAACCGGGGGCACTTCGGCCTGGCGCTGGCGTCTTATGCGCACTTTACCTCGCCGATTCGCCGTTATCCGGATTTGCTGCTGCATCGCGCCATCAAATATCTGCTGGCAAAAGAGCGCGGCGAAGTCGATGGCATCACCACGCCGACCGGCGGTTATCACTACGACATGCAGCAAATGCTGCAGCTGGGCCAGCACTGTTCGCTGACCGAGCGCCGTGCTGATGAAGCCACGCGCGATGTTGCTGATTGGCTGAAGTGCGATTTCATGCAGGATCAGGTTGGCACCGTGTTCAACGGCGTAATCTCCAGCGTCACTGGCTTTGGTTTCTTCGTGCGTCTCAACGATCTGTTTATCGATGGTTTGGTACATGTCTCGACGCTGGATAATGACTATTATCGCTTCGATGCGGTGGGCCAGCGTTTGATTGGCGAATCCGGCGGCCGCACTTATCGTCTGGGCGATGCGGTGGAAGTGCGCGTTGATGCAGTGCATATGGACGAGCGTAAAATCGACTTCGCGCTGATTTCCAGCAAGCGTGTACCGCGCGGCGAAGGCAAAACCGAGCGCGAGCGTGAGAAACGCGGCGGCAAACCGCCAGCTAAACGTCGTCGTGATGCCGGTAAGAAGGGCACTTTCGAGCCTGATTCAGCGTTCCGTGGCGACAAGAAAAAGCCTGCCGCTGCTGAGAAACCGGCTAAAAGCGAGAAAAAAGGCAAAAAAGTTTCCGAGAAAACCCGTAAAATCGCCGCCGCCACCAAGTCCAAGCGTGCGTCGAAGAAGCAGCCTGACGAAGCCTGATAGTTTGGTCGCCTTGTATGGCGACCAGACGAAAACGTTGCAGGGTGCGCATTAATGCGCACCCGAATCTCCGTATTCAACGATCTAAATCCAACCTTGAGCAAAGTAATGAGTGAAATAATTTTTGGTATTCATAGCGTGCAGGCGCTACTGGAGCGCGATCCTCAGCGTTTTCAGGAAGTCTTTATCCTTAAAGGCCGCGAAGATCGTCGCCTGCAGCCGCTGATCCTCGCACTGGAAGCTCAGGGAATCCCGGTGCAGGTGGCGAACCGTCAATGGCTCGATAGCCAGGTTGAAGGCGGCGTGCATCAGGGCATTGTGGCGCGCGTGAAGCCAGGCAAGCAGTATCAGGAAGGTGATTTGCCGGATCTGCTGCAAAGCCTTGAAAAGCCGTTCCTGCTGGTGCTGGATGGCGTTACCGATCCGCACAATCTCGGCGCTTGCCTGCGTAACGCGGATGCCGCTGGCGTGCATGCGGTCATCGTGCCAAAAGACCGTGCAGCACCGTTGAATGCCACCGCGAAGAAAGTGGCCAGCGGCGCGGCAGAAAACGTGCCGTTGATTCGCGTCACCAACCTGGCGCGCACCTTGCGCTTGCTACAGGAATACAATGTCTGGGTCGTTGGTACCGCAGGCGAAGCCGATCACACTGTTTACCAAAGCAAAATGACTGGCCCAATGGCGCTGGTGATGGGTGCGGAAGGTGAAGGTATGCGTCGTTTGACGCGTGAGCATTGCGATGAGCTGATCAGCATCCCAATGGCCGGCAGCGTCTCGTCACTCAACGTGTCAGTTGCCACCGGCGTCTGCTTGTTTGAAGCCGTTCGTCAGCGCCAGGCGTGATCCCCACCGCAAAAAAATTTCCAGGCCAGGCATAACTGCAAAACAGCTACATACTTATACCCTAAATAATTCGAGTTACAGGAAGGCGGCAAGTGCGTGAGTCCCCAGGAGCTTACATCAGTAAGTGACTGGGGTGAACACACGCAGCCAACGCACCTGTAGCTCGAAGTATGACGGGGATATGTATGATTTGGCACACCCACACCGTATTCAACCAGCCCGATCCGCTCAGCAACAGCAACCTATTCACGCGAGATATCGCCCTGTGCGAGGCCGTTGCACGCGAAGGCGCCAGTTGGGATCGCGAATGGCTGGCTTCCGTCGGCCTGCAACTTGGCAGCGCCGAATCTCTCGAGTTAGGCCGCTTAGCAAACGTTGAAGCGCCAGAACTGCTGCGCTACAACGCGCGCGGCGAACGTCTCGACGAAGTGCGTTTTCATCCCGCCTGGCATCTGCTGATGCAGGGATTGTGCGCCAGTCGGCTACACAATCTCAGCTGGCAGCCCGACGTACAGCCACAGGCGATGGTGGCGCGTGCCGCACGTTTTATCCTGCATGCACAGGTGGAAGCGGGCTCGCTTTGCCCGGTGACCATGACGCACGCCGCTATTCCGCTGCTCCAAAATCATCTGCCTGAACCCTACGCTGACTGGCGCGAAGCGCTGCTTAGCGATCGTTACGATGCGCATCATCTGCCGGGCAATCAGAAACGCGGCCTGCTGATTGGCATGGGCATGACGGAAAAACAGGGCGGCACCGATGTGTTGAGCAACACCACACGCGCCGAACCGCTCGGCGTGCGCGGGGCGGGCGAAGCGTATCGCATCACCGGCCATAAATGGTTTTTCTCGGTCCCGCAAAGCGATGCGCATCTGATTCTGGCGCAAACGTCACAGGGATTGAGTTGCTTCTTCCTGCCCCGCTTGCTGCCGGATGGCTCGCGCAACGCCATTCGCATCGAACGACTGAAAGACAAGCTCGGCAATCGTTCCAACGCCAGCGCTGAAGTGGAATTTCAGGATGCAATCGGCTGGCTGATGGGCGAAGAGGGCGACGGCGTTCGGCTGATCCTCAAGATGGGCGGCATGACGCGCTTCGACTGCGCGCTGGGCAGCCACGGACAGATGCGTCGTGCGCTGTCGATTGCCGTACACCATGCGCAGCAGCGTCAGGTGATGGGCAAGAACCTTATCGATCAGCCGCTGATGCGCGCGGTGCTGGCGCAACAGGCGCTGCAGCTGGAAGGACAAACCGCCTTGCTGTTGCGGCTGGCGCGCGCCTGGTCAACACCGGCCAGCGAACATGAACGCTTGTACGCACGCTTGTTCACACCGGCTGCCAAATTCGTGGTCTGTCAGGCGGGCATGCCCTTTGTGGCAGAAGCGATGGAAGTGCTGGGCGGCATTGGCTATTGCGAAGAGAGCGAACTGCCGCGTCTTTATCGTGAGATGCCGGTCAATAGCATCTGGGAAGGATCCGGCAATGTGATGTGCCTGGATGTCCTGCGCGTGCTCGGCCGCCACGCCGAGGTGATGACCATGCTGCACGATGAGTTTGATGCGGTGAAAGGCAGTAATCGTCACTTTGATCGCCGCTGGCGGCAATTACGCTTGCAGCTCGCGAACCCGCGTGAAGGGCAGGCGCGAGAAATCACGCGCGAGTTACTGCAGCTGGCAAGTGCCGCGATTC
>NZ_DAMBSA010000199.1:0-8371 GCF_032054795.1 Pantoea sp. CTOTU49201 | reverse complement strand
CGTGGACGTCGATAGTGCGTTTCTTTGCGGGCAGATTGCCGCGCGCCATATGGTTGATCAGGGCGACGGCGGACGCATCATCAACATCACCTCGGTGCATGAACACACGCCGCTGCCAGATGCCACTGCTTATACCGCCGCCAAACATGCGCTCGGCGGCCTGACCAAGTCGATGGCGTTGAGTCTGTTGCCGCACCACATTCTGGTGAACGCGGTCGCGCCGGGCGCAATTGCCACCGCAATGAACGATATGAAAGACGATCAGCAAGGGCGACGTATGCCGGAAATCCCGATTGGGCGTCCCGGCGATACGCGCGAAGTGGCGAGTTTAGTGGCGTGGCTCTGCTCGGAATGGGCAACCTATACCACCGGACAATCGTTTATTGTCGACGGTGGTTTTATGCTGGCCAATCCGCAGTTTAAGGGTTATCACCAATAATCAACCGGCGCGGCGGCGGTTCCAGTGGCGAATGATGAAGCGCAGTACGATGCCGAAAATCACCGCTGCCGCCAGCCACAATACCGGCTTGAGGTGCTGATCGATCTTGTGCAGCCAGGGCGCGACGATCTGTCCGGCGAAGTAGCCGAGTGAAACAAAGATCAGCGACCACAGCGCCGCGCCAATCACGTTAAGAATAAAGAAGCGCAGCGGCTTGAGATGGCTGGTACCGATGATGATCGGCCCGACAATGCGAAAGCCATACATAAAGCGCACGCCAATCACGAACAGGCTGGGATGTTTGCGAATCAGCCGATTAGCTTTGCCGATGGTTTCCTGATGTTTACTGAAACGGCGCAAAATACGCGTGCCATAACGGCGTCCCAGCCAGAACAGCAGCTGATCGCCAATAATGCCGCCCGCCATTGCCGCCAGCACCACGCCGCTGAAGTGCAATAAGCCTTCATGCGCCGCCACACCGCCCAACAGCGTGAACGTTTCCCCTTCGGCGATACAACCAATCAGCAGCGCCAGATAACCGTATTGGGTGATTAATCCATTGATATCGAGATGCAAATTATCCTCCCTGCAAAGTGTGAAATCGCTATTAGTGTATACCAGCGGCTTAATTTGTGTGGCGACCCGCAAAAACGGCGCTGACGATTATACTTGAGTTAACGCTGCCTCCGTTGATCAGGCCGTTAGCTGTAAGGGCAGCCCATCGCAGCAAAGGAGTAGATGTATGAATCATGTCTGGGGTTTACTGGCGCATCCAGGTCAGGAAATGCGCGATATTAAACAGGAAAATGAGAGCGTTTCGCACCATTACACCCATCATGTTCTGCTAATGGCGGCGATCCCGGTGATCTGCGCCTTTATCGGGACTACGCAACTGGGCTGGAATCTGGGCGAAGGGCAATTCGTACAACTCAATCTACTGACCGGTATCGGTCTCGGCATTCTGTTCTATCTGATTATTCTCGGCGGCGTGGCGGTGAT
Source organism: Pantoea sp. CTOTU49201 (assembly GCF_032054795.1). NCBI lineage: Bacteria > Pseudomonadati > Pseudomonadota > Gammaproteobacteria > Enterobacterales > Erwiniaceae > Pantoea > Pantoea sp. CTOTU49201. Next base: position 6,933 of record NZ_DAMBSA010000199.1, on the reverse strand, counting down.
GGGGCGGGTGATCCACTGGATGGCGCGAAACTATCCGCAGCGTCCTAGCCTGCAGCGCTGCACGGTGTTTGCCGGCTATGTGGCAACGCCGCTGTTTCTCAGCGGGCTGGTGGCGCTCTATCCGTTGGTATGGCTTTGCGTGCTGGCGGGCGCGGTGGCGCTGGTGTACACCGGTTATCTGCTTTACGTCGGTATCCCGGTGTTCCTGAGCATCGACCGTGAAGAGAGCCTGCGTTTCTCCGGTTCAACATTGGCGATTGGTGTGCTGGTGTTTGAGGTGCTGCTGGCGCTGACGGTGATTTTGTGGGGTTACGGGCCGCGTTTGTTCTGAGGTTAGCCAGGTCGCCATAAATGGCGACCCTACAAAAAACGCACCCACCCCGTAGGGTCGCCATTCATGGCGACCTTGCCCTAAAACGCACCCAGCCCGTAAGGTCGTCTTTTATGGCGACCTTTTTAACGCCCAGAAACAATCTCGATAAGAAATTTCTCAGGTAAGTGCGTATGATACTGCTGCCAGCCCGCATCCCGTCTGGATTGTTGCGGGCGGCCTGTGTCTTAACACAGCGCAAAACTCCTTACCGGATTTTTTTGACACGATGTCTGCAAAAATGCGTATTTCCTTGCTGTCGCTGGCGCTGTTTGTCGCCGCGCCAGCCGCTGTAACGCCCGCGCTGGCTGCGCCGGCGGCACTCTCTAACCTGGCGCCGATTGCTCAACCGCAAATCGCCTCTGGCAGTGCCATGATTGTTGATTTGGAAAACGGCAAAGTGCTGTTTTCCAGCCATCCTAACCGCGTACGTCCAATCGCATCACTTACCAAAGTGATGACGGCGATGGTGGTCCTGGATGCCAAGCTGCCGATGGATGAGATGCTGTCGGTGGATATCAGCCATACCGCTGAGATGCGCGGCGTGTTCTCCCGCGTCAAACTGAACAGCGAAATCAGCCGCCGCAACATGCTGCTGCTGGCGCTGATGTCCTCGGAAAACCGTGCTGCCGCCAGCCTGGCGCATCACTATCCGGGCGGTTACGATGCGTTTATCCGCGCCATGAACGCCAAAGCGCGTGCACTTGGCATGACGCACACGCGCTATGTGGAGCCAACAGGCCTGTCGATTCAGAACGTTTCCAGTGCCGAAGATCTGGTTAAGCTGGTGAAAGCCACGCGTCAGTACCCGCTGATTGGCGAACTGAGCACCACCAAAGAAGATACTGCGGTATTTAAACATCCGAACTACGCGCTGCCGTTCCGTAACACCAACCATCTGGTGTACAAAAACGACTGGCGTATTCAGCTGACCAAAACCGGTTACACCGACGAAGCCGGGCATTGCCTGGTGATGCGCACGGTGATCAACAACCGTCCGGTGGCGCTGGTGGTGCTGGATGCCTTTGGCAAATACACCCATTTCGCCGATGCTAATCGCCTGCGCGACTGGCTGGAAACCGGCAAAGCCGCACCGGTTCCGGCCGCTGCGCTGGCGTATAAAAAGCAGAAGTCCGGTTTGACTGCCAGCAACAACGAGGCGGAATAATCACTCGCAGGTAATCTGTCGTAGGGTCGCCATTAATGGCGACCTGTTTCAACTCGATCTACCGACAAAATCTCTTATCGTTAGCGCCAAAGTTTTACACCTTCATTCCTATAGTTTCAGTGTCGGCAACGTCTTAAACTAGCCGCCATTCACGATCGCACTTGCGTTTATCGGCTGTTATTGCGCTGGAATCTCATTCATATGTTCAAGTTTCGTCATCTGTTTACCCCGTTTTTACTGCTGCTTGTGCTGTTAGCCCCCACGCTGAGCGTGGCCGCTGATACTCCGCCCAACGATCAGGCAGAAGACGCCGCACCCAAGGTTAACGCCTCGGTCGAGCTGCCTAAAATGCAGAAAATTCTCGACAAAATTAAAGGCCAGGTGTCAGGCGATACCAATGAAAGCCAGCTCAACCAGCTCAATGAGATGGCGCTGGAGCTCTCTGGTAATGCCGAAACTCTCGGCCAGGCCTTAGTGCCGCAGCGTCAGCAGCTGGATGCCCAGTTAGCGGTGCTCGGCCCGGCCCCCAAAGCCGACAGCGGGGTGAAAGAGACACCCGAAGTGACGCGCAAACGTGCGGCACTGGAGAGCCAGAAAGCCAAGCTGGACGATCAAATCAAACAAGCCGATGGCATCAAAAACGGTGCGCTGGTGCTGTCATCGCAGATCGTCAACCTGCGTCGTGACCAGCTGAAAAGCCAGCTGGCGCTGAACTCCGGCAGTATCCTCGGCCCGCGTTTCTGGGCGCCGGTGATGAGCAGCCAGGATCTCGATGGCGAGAAGATCAGCGATTTTATCGCCGAATTGCAGGACACCGCCGCGCTGTCGTGGGAGTCGGGCTGGCGTTTTGGCACCATCGCCTGGCTGTTTGCCGCGATGCTGGTGATGACGCTGGGACGCCGCTACAGCGAAGAGTTCTTTGCCTGGGTCAGCATTCATAAAATGCCGGAAGGGCGCTTACGTCGCAGCTTCCTCGCCGCCACCACCGCGCTCACCACGCTGGCGGCGGTGGTGCTGACTTTTAATTTCATCGCGCTGGCCTTTACGCGCCGCGACGAAGTTTCTGGTGATGTGCAGGATTTTGTCGAGCGCCTGGTGCAGCTCAGCGTCTATTGCGGCTTGATTGCCGGTTTAGGCCGCGCGTTCCTCTCAACGCGTCGCCCAAGCTGGCGTTTGCCGGCCATCTCCAACGAAGTGGCGCAGGCGCTAAAACCGTTCCCGCCATTCACTGCGGCGCTGGTGTTTGTTTTCCAGACGGTGGAAGCCTTCAACTACAGCGTCGGCACCAGCCTGAACACCACCATTTTTGCTAACGGCTTGACCGCGCTGCTGATCGGCAGCACTGGGCTGGCGATCGGCATGCGCATCAACCGCGTGCGTCGTCGCATGGTGCAGGAAGGCCATCAGCCTGAAGCGCGTTCAACGCTGGTGGGATTGGTGCAGCTGGCGCTGATGCTGACGGCGCTGGGCATTCTGATATCGCTGATTATTGGTTACGTCACGCTGGCGCGCTTCCTCAGCTATGAAGTGATTTGGTGCGGCATCTTGTTTGGTTCGTTCTACTTCCTCAGCCATCTGGTGAATGACGGCTGCGAAAGCCTGTTCTCCACCAGCAATGCCACCGGCAAGCGCCTGCAAACCACGCTGAACATCGATGAGCGCTACCTGCAACAGGCGGCGACGCTGCTCAGCGCGCTGGGTAAAACCTTGCTGATTGCGATTCTGGCGCTGGCGCTGCTGAACGGCACTTTTGCCTCATCAACGCCGATTGAGCTGATCCAGAAGGTGATTGAATTCTGGGGCGGTAAAGGGCTGGAGTCGCTGAACATTGTGCCGGCGCACATGGTCAATGCGATTCTCTGTCTGGTGGTGGGCATTTACGTGCTGCGTTCGGTGCGTCGCTGGCTGGATAAAGATTTCCTGCCAAAAACCACCATGGATGTCGGCATGCGCGTGTCGCTGGTGACGCTGTTCAGCAACATCGGTTACGTGCTGATTATCCTGCTGACGCTGTCGATTATGGGCCTGCAGTGGAACAGGCTGGCGTGGATCGTCAGCGCCTTGTCGGTCGGTATCGGTTTTGGTTTGCAGGAGATCGTGAAGAACTTTATCTCCGGCCTGATTCTGTTGACCGAACGTCCGGTGAAAGTCGGCGATCTGGTAAGCATCAGCGGCATTGAAGGGGATATTCGTCGCATCAACGTGCGCGCCACCGAAATTCAGCTGGGCGACAAATCGACGGTGATTGTGCCGAACTCGCAGTTTATCTCGCAGAACGTGCGTAACGCCACCATGGGTAATGCGCAAGGCGTAGTCACCATTTTGCTGACCTTCCCGCTGGATATCGATCCGGTGCGGGTGCGTGAAATTCTGCTGGAAGTGTATCAGGAGAACGAACGTATTCTGGAGACGCCGGAGCCGTCCGTGTCGTTCAAAGATTTGACGCCGGCGGGCATCGTGTTAAGCGTTACCGGCAACGTGGCGGGTCAGCGCCAGATTTCCGGCGCCAAGAGTGATTTGCTGTTCGATATTCTGACGCGTCTGCGCAAAGAGGGCATTATGCTGTCAACGCCGCAAACCATGATTATCGAGCGCCGCGCTTTGGCTGCGGCACAAGATCAGCAAAGCGATCCGTTGCCATAAATCCGTAGGGTGGCCATTCATGGCCACCTTCACAACAATCGCTCGGTCTCAAACCTTCACCGCCCAACCCTTCTGCTTACTGGTTTTACCAATCCCCGGATTAAAGCTGTTGGTAGGATCCAGTTGCTGGTAAAACGCCTGCAGCTGCGGTTTCGCCTGATACAGATGGCCGACGTTATGTTCGGCCGGATATTCGGCACCGCGCGCGGCTAATATTGCCAGCATCTTCTCTTTCAGCGCATGCGCATCCACGCCTTTTTTCACGATGTAATCCTGATGGAACACGTGGCAGAAGAAGTGGCCGTAATAAAGACGATGACTTAAATCCTTATCGAACTCGGCTGGCAGACGCTCAAACCACTCTTCATCATTACGACGCAGCGCGATATCCAGCGCCAGAATGTCTTCCACTTCATCGGCATGCACTGCGTGATAGCGCACCGCAGCTCCGGCGGCAGCAAAGCGATGCAGGAACGCGTGCGCGCCCTCTTTGGCGTCGCAGGCAAAGAACGCGCCGCCGCCTTCTCGGAAATATTCGGTCAGATAAGCCTGCGCTTCGGCCACGCCGTCGCCAGACATCTTCAGCATCAGGTGATGCTCATATTTGTCGCGATACAGTTTGAGGCGTTTAGGCAGATGTTCCGGCAGCCAGCCGCTGACGCGCTGCAATAAACGATCGGTAAGATGCGGTTTCACCCAGCTCAGCTTGCCTAGCCAGGCATCGACGCGGCCTTTGAGGGTGAAAAACAGCGGCATTTTGTCGGTGCCGAGTTTGTCGATCATCACGAAGGTATCTTTACCGTACACCTCGGCGATGTCGAAAATGTCGCGGTGCATATATTCGCCCGCCACCGGCAGATGGGTAAACTCCGCCAGAATATGGCGACGAATATCGCCTAGCTCCGCCGGATTGTTGGTGCCGATATAGAACACCTGCTGCTGCGGTTCGGTAGGGAAAGTATCCAAACGCACGGCAAACACCGCCAGCTTCCCGGCGCAGCCGGAAGCTTCAAACAGGCGGCGCTCATCGGCGTTGAAGCGCGCTGGCGTCTGCGCATTAATATCGCGCACGCGCTCGGCGTATTCGTGATCCGAGGCGTGACGCTCGTCCCAGCGCACATCACTCTGCTGCCAGCGATCGTCATCCAGCCGACCCAACATCTCTTCCGGCGAGTGGCCAAGATCGATGCCGAGATGGTTCACCAGCTTGAGTTTGCCGCTGGCATCAATCTGTGCAAACAGCGCCATTTCGCTGTAGGCCGGACCGCGTTTAATCAACGATCCGCCCGAGTTATTGCAAATCCCGCCCATCACCGAGGCGCCAATGCAGGAGGAACCAATCACCGAATGCGGCTCGCGTCCGAGCGGTTTTAGCGCCTTTTCCAACTGATACAGCGTGCTGCCGGGGAAGGCGAGGATCTGTTTGCCGCTGTCGATCAGCTGCAATTTATCCAGACGCAAGGTGCTGATGATCACTACCGGACGATCGTAATCGTTGCCGTTTGGCGTGGAACCTTCGGTCAGGCCGGTGTTGGCGGCCTGCATTAAAATGATCGCATCGGCGCTTACCAGCGCCTGCAACGCACGCCACAGCTCAAGCAGCGAACCGGGGAAAATCACCGCCAGCGCCTCGCCTTCGCCGGAACGAAAACCTTTGCGGTAGCGCGCGGTTTGCTCCGCGTCGGTTAACAGGTTCGACGATCCGACCAGACGACGCAGTTCGGCGAGCAGAGTAGGGTGCGAAGTGTTGTTATTCATTGGCCTATCCTTGTCTTTAACATGGCGCATTTACTGTAGCACGCGTCAGCGACAGGGTCGCGGTGTGACATGGCGGCTACCTGCTATCCTCATCTTGTGGCAAACTGCCCCGGTTATTTCGATATTGCGCAGTCACTTAAGAGAACCCGACCTGATGAAATGGATTTACTCTGTTAGCCTCGCTGTCTCCTTAGCCATTCAGCCCGCTTTCGCGGACGACTTGTTTGGCCCACATCCGATGACTGAACAGGCGCGCGACGCCTTTGTGAATCAGCTGCTCAGCAAAATGACCCTTGATGAAAAAATCGGGCAGATGCGTTTGATCAGCGTAGGACCGGACACGCCAAAATCGGCGGTTCGCGACATGATTCAGCATGGTCAGGTCGGGGCAATTTTCAACACCGTGACGCGTCAGGATATTCGCGCCATGCAGGATCAGGTGATGCAGCTCAGCCGCCTGAAAATTCCGCTGTTCTTCGCCTATGACGTAGTGCACGGTCAGCGCACCATCTTCCCGATTCCACTTGGCCTGGCGGCGAGCTGGGATCTGGATGCCATCGCCGAGGTGGGACGCGTCTCTGCTTATGAAGCCGCAGATGACGGCCTGAATATGACGTGGGCACCGATGGTTGATGTGTCACGCGAACCTCGTTGGGGACGCGGCTCGGAAGGCTTCGGTGAAGACACCTTCCTCAGCGCACAAATGGGCAGCAGCATGGTAAAAGCCATGCAGGGCAAAAGCGCGGCGGATCGCTACTCGATCATGACCAGCGTGAAGCACTTCGCGGCCTACGGCGCAGTGGAAGGCGGACGTGATTACAACACCGTCGACATGAGCCCGCAGCGCCTGTTCCAGGATTATCTGCCGCCGTATAAAGCATCACTGGATGCCGGCAGCGGTGGCGTAATGGTGGCGCTCAACTCGCTGAATGGCACGCCAGCCACGGCAGACAGTTGGCTGCTGAAAGACATCCTGCGCGGCGACTGGAAGTTC
>NZ_DAMBSA010000198.1:0-8465 GCF_032054795.1 Pantoea sp. CTOTU49201 | reverse complement strand
TCTCAACCCTAAAGATCTCAGGTGGTACGCCGATAGTAAACGCGTAGCAAACCGAAAAAACGCCCATTCATTCATTTCTCTAATGTAACGCTCTGTTACATCCCCTGCCGCACGCTAAACACTCCCTACAATCCATTGACAGTTCCCAGGCGCTCTACGCCCAGTCTTCACGCTTCGCTAGCGTCTCGCTTTACGGCACATGGGCAATATTCCCTGTAAGTGATTAATTTAGAAGCGAATAGTTTCTCGATAATTCAGAGTATTATGCTGCATATAATTCTTTATATGGCGCGTTATAGCACCCTAATTGCAACGAGGCAGATATCTGATCGCGTTGTAATGACAATCTTCCGCAGAGCCTAAAATCCGCCTTACTTCAGCAAAATATTAAAGAAATAATCAGAAATTGTGCAAAAAACAGACAACAGAAAAGCGATGCTGAAGGGTTAGCGAAAAAATTTGCCTTAAAAGTGTGATGTAGATCACACTTTATCTAAAATTTCGCGCCACTCACGTTGTATGTCGAAATCAGACGATATAGATTTGCCTTGTTTTCAGATTAGTCTTAAAAAACTGTAAGCAGACGTCACGGAAGATGGTTACTACTCAAGCAAAGAATGGCCTGGAGTTTTGATTACTACTGATCAGTGTCCTGACGGGAAGTGAAACAGTTAGGTACGCGTTGGCTCAAGCCTGATTATTTTTTGCCATCTTTAGATTTACCAACCAGCAGCCCGAACCATAGAACAATTTAATTCTGTGGCCGTATATGTGTCGCGTCTATCAGGATGGAAAAAAATGGGTACATCAGAATTACTAAAACATATATATGACATCAATCTGTCATATTTGCTTCTTGCTCAGCGTTTAATTAACCAGGAAAAAGCTTCAGCAATGTTTCGTTTAGGCATCGATGAATCGATGGCTGATGCATTGTCGCAATTAACCTTACCTGAGATGGTAAAATTAGCGGAAACCAATCAACTGGTTTGCCAGTTCCGTTTTACCGATCACAACCATATTAATCGTCTGACTCAAGAGTCACGCGTGGATGACTTGCAGCAAATCCACACCGGTATTTTATTATCCAGCCGCCTGCTGCGGAATGCGTCTAAAGATGACGTCTCTGCGAAGAAGAGGGCAGTTTAATGACCGAAAAAAGTATTGTTCAGGAAGCGCGCGATATTCAGCTGGCAATGGAGCTGATTACGTTGGGCGCACGACTGCAAATGCTGGAGAGTGAAACGCAGCTGAGCCGTGGTCGCCTGATTAAACTCTATAAAGAACTGCGTGGTGCTCCACCACCGAAAGGCATGCTGCCATTCTCTACGGATTGGTTCATGACCTGGGAACAAAACATCCACTCTTCTATGTTCTGTAACGCCTGGCAGTTCCTGCTGAAAACCGGCTTGAACAGTGGCGTTGAAGCGGTAATCAAAGCTTATCGCTTGTATCTTGAGCAGTGTCCGCAATCGGACGAGGGCCCGCTGTTGGCGCTAACGCGTGCATGGACCCTGGTGCGATTCGTTGAAAGCGGCATGCTGGAACTGTCTGACTGTAAGTGCTGTGGTGGAAGCTTTATTAACCACGCGCACCAGCCCGTTGGCAGCTTTGTCTGCAGCCTGTGCCAGCCGCCATCACGTGCCGTAAAAAGACGTAAACTTTCTGCAGATTCTGCCGATACCTTTCCACAACTGCTGGATGAACAGGTTAAACGCGCCGTTTAAGTTTGTTCGCATCGTGGAAAACATCCAGCAGCGGTTAATACCGCTGCTTTTTTTTTGCCTGCGATAAACGAATAACACCTGCGGCTCTCTGGCTTAACTTCCATCAACACGTTACGGACGTAAGGATTTTTTGTGCTGATAATTCTGGGTTATATCGTGGTCGTCGGCTCCGTGTTGGGCGGCTACGCGATGGTCGGCGGACATTTAGGCGCGCTATATCAACCGGCGGAGCTGATCATTATCGGCGGTGCCGGTATTGGTGCCTTTTTAGTCGGCAATAATGGCAAATCGATTAAGAAAACATTAAAAGCGCTGCCATTGTTAATGCGCGGCTCGAAATATAACAAAGCGGTATACATGGATTTAATGGCGCTGCTGTATCGGCTTATGGCGAAATCACGTCAGCAAGGCATGTTGTCATTAGAACGCGACATTGAAGATCCCAGCCAGAGTGAAATTTTCGCTAACTATCCGCGTATTTTGTCCGATAAACAGTTAGTCGATTTTATTACCGATTATTTGCGTTTAATGGTCAGCGGAAATATGAACGCCTTCGAAATCGAAGCGTTGATGGATGAAGAGATCGAGACCTACGAACACGAGTGCGAAGTACCCGCGCAAAGTATATCGGCGGTGGGTGATGGCTTACCGGCTTTCGGTATTGTCGCGGCGGTAATGGGCGTGGTGCACGCACTGGCATCAGCCGACCGTCCGGCGGCTGAACTGGGTGCGTTAGTGGCCCACGCGATGGTCGGTACCTTCCTCGGGATTTTGCTGGCTTACGGCTTTATTTCTCCGCTGGCGTCGGTGCTGCGTCAGAAATGTGCCGAAACCACCAAGATGATGCAGTGCGTGAAGGTGACGTTGCTCTCCAGCCTCAACGGTTACGCGCCGCAAATCGCCGTGGAATTTGGTCGTAAAACGCTGTACTCCGCCGAGCGTCCATCGTTCTCAGAGTTGGAAGAGCACGTGCGTAACGCCAAGAACCCGGCGAAACAAACTTCGGATGAGAATTCATGAAAGCAGGCAATCGCCCCATTGTGCTGGTTAAAAAGCGCAAACATAAAGGTCACCATGGGAGCCACGGTTCGTGGAAGATTGCCTATGCCGACTTTATGACGGCGATGATGGCGTTCTTTATGGTGATGTGGTTGCTCTCCATCTCCAGCCCCAAAGAGTTGGTCCAAATTGCGGAATACTTCAAAACACCGTTGAAAGTGGCGTTAACCGGCGGTCAGCGAAGCAGTGACAGCGAAAGTCCGATCCCTGGCGGCGGCGACGATCCGACGCAGCAGAAGGGTGAAGTAAAGAAGATTGTCGATATGGATGCGCAGAAGAAGAAGCTGGAGGAGATCCGTCTGAATCGCCTGCGTGAAAAGCTCGACCAGTTGATTGAAGCCGATCCGCGTCTGAAAGCACTGCGTCCACACCTGATTATCAACATGGTGGAAGAGGGACTGCGCATTCAGATTATCGATAGCCAGAACCGCCCGATGTTTAAAACCGGCAGCGCGGACGTGGAGCCTTACATGCGCGACATCCTGCGCACTATCGCGCCGGTGCTGAATGATATTCCGAACAAAATCAGCCTCGCGGGTCACACCGATGATTTCCAGTATGCCAACGGCGACCGTGGCTACAGCAACTGGGAACTGTCGGCGGATCGTGCCAATGCCTCACGGCGCGAGCTGGTGATTGGTGGCCTCGACGGCGCCAAAATGCTGCGTGTGGTCGGTATGGCCGACACCATGAAGCTGAAAAACCGTGGTGCTAATGATGCAGTCAACCGCCGCATTAGCCTGCTGGTGTTGAATCACGACACCGAAGCGGCGATTGAAAAAGAGAATGCCGAGAGCGATGCCGTTCAGGTAAGCGACCCGGCGCAAATTATTCCCGACATTACCGCACCCGCTGTACCGGCTGCGTCGACTGCCCCAACAGGTTCCACTGCGACACCGGCTGCGCCGGCTGCTGCAACGGCACCTGCGGCAGCGGCGACGCCCGCGGCGAGCGCGGTGACACCAGACCAACCCTCACAGCCGAGGTGATCCCGTGAGCATGGACATCAGCGATTTTTACCAGACGTTTTTCGATGAAGCCGATGAGCTGTTAGCGGATATGGAGCAACACCTGTTGGGACTTGATCCCCAGGAGCCCGATTCCGAGCAGTTGAATGCCATCTTCCGCGCCGCCCACTCTATCAAGGGCGGAGCCGGTACGTTTGGCTTTACGGTTTTACAGGAAACCACCCACATCCTGGAAAACATTCTGGATGGTGCGCGCCGCGGCGAGATGCAGCTCAGCACCGATATCATCAACCTGTTTTTGGAAACCAAAGATATTATGCAAGAACAGCTCGATGCCTATAAAACGGCGCAGGAGCCTAACGCGGAAAGCTTCAAATATATCTGTGAAGCGCTGCGCCAGCTGGCACTGGAAGCGAAAGGCATTGCGCCTGAAGCACCGAAAGTCGCCGAAGTGGTTGAGATTGCTGCAGCCGTTGCCGCCAGCGGTCTGCGCCTGCAACTGGTTGACCTGAAAGAGAAAGAGCCGGAGCTGATGCTGGAAGAGCTCGGCAATCTCGGCACCGTCAGCAACGTGGTGAAAGGCGCCAATTCGCTGGAAGTCACCATTGATGGCGTCGGCAAAGATGACATCGTAGCGGTGCTCTGTTTTGTGCTGGATGAAGCACAGATCCACTTCCCGTCAGGCGCAGCGGCAGTTACCGAAGCGCCGGTAGCGGAAGTGGCTGCAGAAGCGGTGCAAACCGCCACCGTGACCGATATTACGCCAGCGGTGAAACGTGAACCTAAGCGTGCCGCCGCACCGGCCAAAGGCAGCGAATCCAGCAGCATCCGCGTGGCCGTCGAGAAAGTTGACCAGCTGATTAACCTGGTTGGCGAACTGGTGATCACCCAATCGATGCTGGCGCAACGCTCCGGCGCGCTGGATCCGGTGGCGCACGGCGACCTGCTGAACAGCATGGGTCAGCTGGAGCGTAATGCCCGCGATCTGCAGGAATCGGTGATGTCGATTCGTATGATGCCGATGGAGTATGTCTTCAGCCGCTTCCCGCGTCTGGTGCGCGATCTGGCCAGCAAGCTGGGCAAAGAAGTGGAACTGACGCTGCTCGGCAGCTCGACCGAACTGGATAAGAGCCTGATTGAGCGCATAATCGATCCGTTAACGCACCTGGTGCGTAACAGCCTCGATCACGGTATCGAAACCCCGGAAAAACGTCTGGCGGCGAATAAAACCGCCGTCGGCAACCTGACGCTCTCTGCGGAACATCAGGGCGGCAACATCTGCATCGAAGTGATCGATGACGGTGCCGGTCTGAACCGCGAACGTATTCTGGCGAAAGCGCTGTCATCTGGCCTGCCGGTCAGCGACAGCATGAGCGACGAAGAAGTCGGCATGCTGATCTTCGCGCCGGGCTTCTCCACCGCCGAGCAGGTTACCGATGTGTCGGGCCGTGGCGTGGGCATGGACGTGGTGAAACGTAATATTCAGGAGATGGGCGGTCACGTCGAAATCTCCTCGAAGCAGGGCAAAGGCACCACCATTCGCATCCTGCTGCCGCTGACGCTGGCGATCCTTGACGGCATGTCGGTGCGCGTGGCTAACGAAGTGTTCATTCTGCCGCTCAACGCGGTGATGGAATCGCTGCAGCCAACCGCCGAAGAGCTGAAACCGCTGGCCGGTGGCGAGCGCGTGCTGGAAGTGCGTGGCGAATATCTGCCGCTGGTGGAACTGTGGAATGTGTTTGAGGTGCAGAACGCCAAAACCGACGCCACCCAAGGCATCGTGGTGATTCTGCAAAGCGCAGGCCGTCGCTATGCGCTGCTGGTTGATCAGCTGATTGGTCAGCATCAGGTGGTAGTGAAAAACCTTGAAAGCAACTATCGCAAAGTGCCGGGCATCTCTGCCGCCACCATTTTGGGCGATGGTAGCGTGGCGCTGATTGTGGATGTCTCAGCACTGCAATCGTTGAACCGTGAAAAGCGTGTGGCCGGTGCCGCAGCGTAATAGATAACGAAAGGGTAAAAAAATGACTGACATGGCAACCGTGACCAAAATCGCTGGCGAAACCGTGGGCCAGGAATTCTTAGTTTTCACACTGGGTGACGAAGAGTACGGCATCGACATTCTGAAAGTGCAGGAGATTCGTGGTTACGATCAGGTAACCCGCATCGCTAACACGCCGGAATTCATCAAAGGCGTGACCAACCTGCGCGGCGTGATCGTGCCAATCATCGACCTGCGCGTGAAATTCTCGCAGCCGGATGTGGTGTACAACGAGAACACCGTGGTGATCGTGCTTAATCTTGAGCATCGCGTGGTAGGCATCGTGGTCGATGGCGTTTCTGACGTGCTGTCGCTGACGCAAGAGCAGATTCGCCCTTCACCGGAGTTCGCCGTCACCATGTCCACCGAGTACCTGACCGGTCTCGGCGCGCTGGGTGAACGCATGCTGATTCTGGTCGACATCGAAAAGCTGCTGAGCAGCGAAGAGATGGCGCTGGTGGATAACCTGCGTACCGCATAATCCCCGCAACGGGCCGCGCTGCTGCGGCCCGTTATCATCACGCGTGTGAATTAATTCCTTACAAATCAACAACAAAACCGCAAGAAACCTCTGCAATATCCCTCAATATTCTCCGCCTTTGGTCGATAACTGATCTGTACCATTTTTCTTCATTTTCCAGGGCAAACTATGTTTACGAGAATCCGCGTGGTCACCAGCTTATTGCTGGTGTTGTTGGTGTTTGGCTTTTTACAGCTGGCATCCGGCTCACTGTTTTTCAAAGCGTTAAGCGATGACAAAAACAGTTTTAACGTTTCACAACTGGCGAGCAAAAACACTGCCGCCATCAACGACGCCTACATGAGCCTCAATCAGAGCCGTGTGGTGTTAACCCGCATTCAGCTGCGTATGGCAACCAGCAAACTCACCGGCAGTGAAGCGGATATCGCCGGTTTGTATGACGACAGCAAAGCCTTCCAGAAAGACGCCGCCGATAACTACCAGCTGTTTAAAGCCACGCCGGACACACCGGGACAGGATGCCGCACTGAATAAACGTGTGGATGAAACCTATACCGCCTATGCCAGCGCGCTGGGCCAGTTGCATGATGCGCTGGTGGCAAAAGATCTCGATCAGGCAGCCAAAGCGCCGGTTGCGCCGAGTCAAAACGCCTTCCTGAAAGAGTATCGCCAGTGGCGTGCCGATCAGGATCGCCTGACCGCTGCGGGCGTCGAAGCCAACAGCTCAGCCTACGAACACATGATTTGGCTGTTAGGCGCGGTGTTGGCGATTGTGGTGGCGGTGATTGTGCTGTGCTGGTTTGGCATGCGCAAAATCCTTATCAAGCCGCTTAATGACAACATCCAGCATATTCAGCACATTGCGCAGGGCGATTTAACGCAGAGCATCGCGGTTGAAGGGCGCAACGAAATGAGCCAGCTGGCGGAAAGCCTGCATGAGATGCAGCAGTCGCTGGTGCGCACGGTGAGTGATGTGCGTGACGGTTCGGATGCCATCTTTACCGGGGCGAGCGAAATCTCTGCGGGCAACAACGATCTCTCGGCACGTACCGAAGAGCAGGCGGCTTCACTGGAGCAGACCGCCGCCAGCATGGAACAGCTAACCGCCACCGTGAAGCAGAACGCAGAAAACGCGCGTCAGGCGTCACAGCTGGCGCTGAGCGCCTCCGAAACCGCGCAGAAGGGCGGCGACGTGGTGCAAGGCGTGGTGCGCACCATGAGCGACATCGCTGGCAGTTCGAAGAAGATCGCCGACATCACCAGCGTGATCGATGGCATCGCTTTCCAGACCAATATCCTGGCGCTGAACGCGGCGGTAGAAGCGGCGCGTGCCGGTGAGCAGGGCCGTGGTTTTGCGGTGGTCGCCGGTGAAGTGCGTAATCTGGCCCAGCGCAGCGCGCAGGCAGCGAAAGAGATCAAAGGGCTGATTGAAGATTCCGTCCAACGTGTGAACAGTGGATCTGAACTGGTGGGCACCGCCGGTGAAACCATGAGCGATATCGTTAATGCGGTGACGCGCGTCACTGACATCATGGGCGAAATTGCCTCGGCGTCGGATGAGCAGAGCCGTGGTATCGATCAGGTTGGTCAGGCGGTAACGGAGATGGATCGCGTGACACAGCAGAACGCCTCGCTGGTGGAAGAGTCGGCGGCGGCGGCGGCATCGTTGGAAGAGCAGGCCAGCCGCCTGAGCCAGTCGGTAGCAGTGTTCCGCGTACCGCGCGCGGCGCAAGCGCAGCCGCAGGCCAAAGCCGGCGTGCGTCATCCACAGATCGCCCCACCCACGCTGGGCACACCGCGTAAAGCGGTGACCGCTGCGGCGGGTGACAGCAACTGGGAGACGTTTTAACGCGTTAAATAGCGGTCGGCATAAATGCCGACCCTACGCAAACCTCACTTGTAGGGTCGCCATTCATGGCGACCAACATTAAAAAAATGCGCCTTTATCGCTCACCCGATAAAGGCGCATTTTTTTTACTGTTAATTTCTTTAGTTATAAAACACTGTAATCATGCTCAAACGCAGAGTTTTAATTCGTAAAGTAGCTTAAGCACCCTGAAATATTCAGATTACCGGTCGATAACTGGGGGAGCCGAAACGCATCCCCTGGAGAACCCATGTTAAAACGAATCAATGTAGTGACCAGCCTCATCGCCGTATTGCTGGTTTTTGGCGCTTTACAATTACTGT
>NZ_DAMBSA010000197.1:0-8492 GCF_032054795.1 Pantoea sp. CTOTU49201 | reverse complement strand
GGATGCACAGGATGCCCACGCTTTCGTTACCGATGTACGACATCAATCATCAGGCAACTATCGGCCTGACCTCAGCGCTAACGACGCTGCTGCAACAACGCGGCGTGCAGGCTGAAGTTAGCTGGCCGCAGGATTTACTGCCGCACTGGCGCGATGACCAATTGCTGCTGAGCCAAACCTGCGGTTATCCGCTGGTGGAACTGCTGCCCGATGTGCAGCTGGTTGGCACCTTTCACTCCAGTGCGCAGGGCTGCGACGGCATGCGCTATCGCAGCTGGCTGGTGGCGCGCAGCGCAGATGAAAACCTGACGCTCAGCGATTTTCGCGGTCGGCGCGCGGTGTGCAACAGCAACGATTCGCACTCCGGCTTCAACTCGCTGCGCTACGTAGTTGCCCCGCTGGCGCAGAACGGAAAATTCTTCAGCAACACCCGATTTAGCGGCAGCCATCGTCAGTCTCTGGCGGCGTTGCGGGCCGGCGATACGGATATCGCGGCGATTGATTGCATCACCTGGGCGCTGCTGCGCCGCAATTATCCAGAGGAGTTGACCGGGCTGGAGATTATCGGCGAAACGCCGCCGTGCGCCGCGCTGCCGCTGATTACGTCGGCCAATACCGATGCGGAAACCCTTGAGAAACTGCGCAGTGCGTTGAGCGAGCTGACCAGCGATAAGCGTTATCAGGATCTGCTGGCGGAGAGTTTGATCAGCGGGTTCAGCGTGAGCTATCGGGCGTTTTATGACGAAGTAAAAGAGTGGAAAGATCGCGCCGCCGCGCTGGGCGTGACGGCGTTGTAACCATCTTTATCGATTGGAACGGTCGCCATTAATGGCGACCCTACGGGAAATCTACCTGACCAATATCACGCTACCTGCTGACTGCTACGCTGCACCGCGAACTGGTTTTCCGGCTCGGCCAACCCGAGATTCTTGCGCAGCGTCTCGCCTTCATACTCTTTGCGATAAATACCCCGCGCCTGCAACAGCGGAATCACCTGTGCCACGAAATCATCAAACGCGGTTGGCGTGCCGCCGCGCACGATAAAGCCGTCGGTTGCGCCCTGCAGGAACCAGTTCGCCAGCCCTTCCGCTACCTGCTCCGCCGTACCGAGGAAACTCGGGCGCGGCGTGGCTTCTTCCAGTGCCGCCTGGCGCAGCGTTAAGCCTCGTTCGCGGGCGTTCTGTTTGATCTTGTCGGTGGTGCTGCGGAAGCTGTTGCTGCCCAATTCGCCAATGTCCGGGAAAGGGGCATCCAGCGCGTATTGACTGAAATCGTGATGCTCGAAGTAGCGGCCAAGATACTCCAGCGCTTTATCGATGGTCACCAGTTCGGCGGTTTGCTGATAGCGACGCTCGGCATCGTCCTCCGTTTCACCAATAATCACGCTGATGCCCTGGAACACACGAATGTCATCGGCATCGCGCCCGCGCGCCACCAGCCGGCGACGCACGTCTTCACGGAACTCGCGCGCCTGCTCCAGCGTTTCCTGCCGCGTGTAAATGGCATCAGCGGCTTCTGCGGCGAAGGCTTTGCCAGCTTCCGAAGCGCCCGCCTGGAACACAATCGGACGTCCTTGTGGTGAGCGGCCAACGTTGAGCGGTCCCTGCACCGAGAAGTAGTGCCCTTGATGATTCAGCGTATGCAGCTTGTCGGCGGCGAAGAATTCCCCGCTCTGTTTGTCGCGCACAAAAGCATCGCCTTCCCATGAATCCCACAGCCCTTTCACCACCTGCAAATATTCGCTGGCAACGCGATAACGCTCGTCATGCTCGGGATGCGTGCTGCGCGAGAAATTTTTCGCCGAGCCTTCCAGCGGCGAGGTCACCACGTTCCAGCCAACGCGACCGCCGCTCAGATGGTCGAGGCTGGCAAACTGGCGCGCCACGGTAAACGGCTCGCTGTAGGAGGTTGAAAGCGTGGCGACCAGGCCGATTTTTTTGGTCACCAGCGACAGCGCCGACAGCAAGGTGATCGGCTCAAAACGGTTGAGGAAGTGTGGTATCGACTGCGGCGTGATGTACAAGCCGTCGGCGACAAACAGGAAATCGATCTTCGCCTGCTCGGCTTTGCGCGCCAGATCCAGCACGTAATCGATGTTAATGCTGGCATCCGCCACCGCATCGGGATGACGCCATGCCGACATGTTGCCGGATACGCCCTGAATAATCGCGCCCAGCCGCAGCTGGCGTTGTGTCTGACTCATTCTGCTCTCCTTAATATGCGTTCGCGGGCTGCCAGTCGGGAATGACCGGCAGCGCCTGTAACAGTTTTTGCGTCCACGGATGCTGCGGCGCGGCGAACACCTGCTGCAGCTCCCCGCTCTCCACCACTTGCCCGTTCTGCATCACCAGTACGCGATCCGCCAGATGCTGGATCACGCCGAGATCGTGAGAGATAAACAGCAGCGCGGTGCCGTGTTCGGCCTGCATGTCAGCCAGCAGATCCAGCACCTGCGCTTGTACCGAAACGTCGAGCGCGCTGACCGGTTCATCGGCCACCAGCAGCGCCGGATTCGGTGCAAAGGCGCGCGCAATCGCCACGCGCTGACGCTGGCCGCCGGAAAGCTGTTGCGGATAACGCTGCAGGAAGCGGTCGCCAAGCTGCACTTCATCGAGCAGCTGCCGCACGCGCTGACGCCGCGCATCGCCGTAAATCCCGGCGCTATCGAGGCTTTCGCCGATAATTTTTTCCACCGTGTAGCGCGGATCAAATGAGCTGAACGGGTCCTGCGCGATCAGCTGTAGCCGCGCACGCCGGGCGCGACGCGCTTTCTCCGGCAGACGATCCCAGCGCTCCCCTTCCAGCAGTAGCGTGCCGCTGTCCGGCTCGGTTAAGCCCATCACCACTTTCACCAGCGAGGTTTTGCCAGAGCCTGATTCGCCGACCACGCCAAGCGTTTCCCCAGCGTGCAGCGTGAAGTTGATGTCGTTGAGCACCAGACGA
Organism: Pantoea sp. CTOTU49201; assembly: GCF_032054795.1. NCBI lineage: Bacteria > Pseudomonadati > Pseudomonadota > Gammaproteobacteria > Enterobacterales > Erwiniaceae > Pantoea > Pantoea sp. CTOTU49201. The sequence goes on along the minus strand of NZ_DAMBSA010000197.1, from coordinate 5,549 downwards.
TCGCCGTAGGCTTTGTGCAGGCCGATGCCTTCCAGCAGCGGTGCGCTGCTGCGTGTCGGGCGTGGCGGCAGCGGCGTCGGTTCAGCCGCGCTGAGGCGCAAACCGCGCGTGGCGGGCGTCGGCACCGCACGCAGCAGACGCTGCGTCCAGGCGTGTTGCGGACGATTGAGCAGCGGGCCGCTGTTGCCCTGCTCCACCACTTCGCCATCGCGCATTACCAGCACGCGATCCGCCAGTTCCGCTACCACCGCCAAATCGTGGCTAATCAGCAGCAGGCCGTGGCCGTCGCGGCGGCGCTGCGCCAGCAGTTGCAGGATCTGGCGCTGCACCGTCATGTCCAGCGCGGTGGTCGGTTCATCAGCAATCAATAATGTTGGCGTGCCGGCCAGCGCGGTAGCAATTAACGCACGCTGTCGCTGTCCGCCCGAAAGCTGATGCGGATAGCGTTCGAGGCGGCTTTCGGCATCGTGAATGCCCGCCGCCTTCAGCAGTTCAATGCTTTTGTCCTGCAAATGGCCGCGATGACCGGCAGCGCTTAGCGCATCACTCAGCTGCTGACCAATGCGGCGCAGCGGATCGAGCGACACCAGCGCGTCCTGCAACACATAGCCAATGCGACGACCGCGCAGCGCGCGCCAGTCGCTGCGGCTGGCGTGGCGCATATCGCGTCCGTCGATGGTGAAACGGTCGGCGGTTAACACCGCGCCTTCCGGCAGCAGGCCAAGCAAGCTGCGCGCGGTCAGGGTTTTGCCGGAACCGGATTCTCCGACCAGCGCCACCGATTCGCCCGCCGCGACTTGCAGATTGAGGTTTTTCACCACCTGCTGCGGCCCGAAACGGATCGAGAGATTCTGGATATCAATAAACGGCTGGCTCATGCGGTTCGTCCTTCAAAACGTGCCTGCCAGTAACGACCGAGCGTATTAACCGCAATCACCGTCAACGTGATAAACACGCCCGGCCACACGGCAATCCACCACGCGTTACGCAGATAGTTGCGTCCTTCCGCCAGCATCAGGCCCCACTCGGCGGTCGGCGGTTGCGGCCCCATGCCGAGGAAACTCAATCCGGCGGTGCCGATAATCGCGGTGCCGAGCCCCAGCGTGGCCAGCGCCGGCACCTGCGCAATGGCGTGCGGCAAGATGTGGCGGGTGATCAGCGTGAAGCGCGACAGGCCAAAGGTGCGCGCCTGCTCAACGTAGCCGGAGGTCATTACGCTGTAGGTTTGTGCCCGCACCACGCGGGCAAAACGCGGCACCGACGCGACGCCGAGCGCGATGATCAGGTTGTTGGTGCCGGGCCCGGTAAAGGCGATCAGCATCAGCGCCAGCAGCAGATCGGGAAAGGCGGAGATCACGTCCACCGCGCGGCTCAGCAGCTCATCAACCACGCCGCGCGCCAGCGCCGCAACCAATCCCAGCAAGGTGCCAAACACCACCGCCAGCGCCATCGCCGCCACACTGATCAGCAGCGAATAGCGGCTGCCGTAGATCACGCGTGTCAGCAGATCGCGTCCCAGCTGATCGGTGCCTAGCCAATGCTGCGCCGACGGCGGCAGCTGCGCGTTAACTGGATCGGCTAGCAGCGGATCGCTGTGCGCCAGCCACTGCGGCGCGATCACCGCGATAGACAAAACAATGAGAAACAGAATCGCCGCCCACACTGCGGCGGGCAGCGCAACCGGAAGACGTTGCAGCACGGCAATCATGATTTGCTCTCCCCGCGCAGACGCGGATCAATCCACAGCGACAGGATGTCAACCAGGGTGCTCATCACCACGTAGATCAGCGCCGAGAGAATCGCCACCGCCAGCACCACCGGCAGATCCTGCGCCAGCACCGCATCGACGGTGAGTTTGCCGAGGCCGGGACGACCAAATACCTGTTCGGTAATCACCGCACCGCTGAGCAATCCGCCCACCAGCCAACCGGTCAAAGTCACTGCGGGCAACGCCGCATGACGCAACGCGTGGCGCAAACGAATAGTGGTTTCTCCCACGCCCCACGCGCGCAGCGTCAGGGTGAATGGCGCATCCAGCGCACGCTCCAGCTCGCGGCGCAGCAGCTGAGCGATCACCGCGCCCTGCGCCAGACCGAGCGCCAGCGCCGGTAGCACCAGCGACGACAGCGAGCGATCGCCCGCCACCGGGAACCAGCGCAAGGTGAAACTGAAAATAAACAGCAGCACAATGCCCATCCAGAAAGAGGGCGTGGACGCCAGCAGCAGTTCGACGCCGTTAGCCACGCGGCGACCAATGCGGCGATGCGCGGTGCCGACGGCAATCACCACCGCAAAAATAATGCTAACCAGCAGCGCCGCCAGCGTCAGTTTGATGGTGGGCCACAGCTGCGTGGCCAGCAGATGGCTGACTTCAGTGTTGAGCATGTAAGAACGACCAAAATCACCGTGCAGCACGCGCCACATATAGTGCAGATATTGCCACCACAGCGGTTCGTTCAGGCCCCATTCGGCACGGATCGCCGCCTCAATCGCGGGCGTACGCAGCTGCTCGCCGATCAACAGGCTGACGATATCGCCCGGCGCCAGATGCACGCCGAGAAAGGCCAGCGATACCGCCGCCCACAGCACCAGTACGCCGCCCAGTAGACGGCTGACGATGCGGCGCGTCAGGTCGCTGCGCCACACCGATGGCCGACGCGCGCGTGGCGTGCGGGTGACAATGCTTTCCAGACTCATCTTCGCCTCCTGATTAGTGGTCGCTGAGCCAGATGTCGTACGCGTTCTCCGGCATCTGTTTAAAACTGCGGAAACCGGCACCGTGCACGTAGCTGGCGGTGGCGATCTGGTCTTCGGGTTCATACAACGGGATCGCCAGCGCCTGCTGTGGCAGCGCGTATTGCTGCAGCTGGCTGTAGAATTTACGGCGCTGATTGATATCCAGCGTCGCTGCTGCCTGATCGAGCCAGCCGTTGATTTGCGGGCTGTTGACGCGGCTGTAGTTAATCGGCCCGCCAGCTTTCACCGGGCGATAGTGGTTTTCGATATCGATACCGTCGGTTTCGGTGTTCGAGTTAGCAATCGAGCCGAAGTGGCCGGTGTTGCGCACGTCGGTGTAGGTGCCAGAATCGACGTAGCGCAGTTTGAGGTCCACGCCGAGACGCTGACGTGCCTGCGCCTGAACTGCCTGCAGCAATACATCGCGCTGATCGCGCACCGTTGCCTGCGCCTGAATCACCTCAATGCTCAAACGCTGGCCGTCTTTGGTGCGGAAACCGTCGCTGTCGCGCGTTTGCCAGCCCGCTTCGTCCAGCAGCTGGTTGGCGGCGGCGGGATTGTTACCGTACTGACCTTCAAGATCGTTGTTGTAGAGCGGATCGACCGGCGAAGTGATGCCCCACGCGCGGGTGCGTTCACCGCGATACACCGACTTGAGCAGCGGATCGATATCCAGCCCTTGCAGTAATGCCTGACGCACTTTCACATCCTGCGTCGGCCCGTATTCCACGTTGAGGAACAGCGAATACGGCGTGCCGGTATTCAGCGCGTGCTGATAGGTGAAGTCGGGGTTGTCTTTAAATTCGCCCGCGTCATTGCCAGAGATGCCTTCAATCGCGTCCAACTGACCGGACAGCAGCGCGCCGGTGCGCACCGAGGATTCCGGCAGAAAGCGATAGGTGACGCGTTCGAGATACGCCGGACCTTGATGTTTGGCGGTGGCGGGCGCCCAGTTGTAGTGCGGATTGCGCACCAACGTCACCTGCTGGCCTTTCTCGTAGCTCTCGATAATAAATGGCCCGGTACCGGCGATCTCTTTGCCACCGGCTTTCAGCTGCGGTGAATTCCAGCTGGCCGGCGCCAGAATCTGCAATTTGGCGGCGAACGACAGGAACGGCGAATAGCCCTGCTTCAGCGTGATGGTAACGGTGTGATCGTCCGGCGTCGCCACGCTGGCAATGCGTGCGCCCAGGGCGCAAATGCTGCTACCGGCGCAATACTTCGCATCCTGCACATGGCGGAAGTTCTCGGCCACCGCGTTGGCATCCAGCTTCTCGCCGTTGGAGAAGGTGACATCGCGACGCAGGCTAAAGCGATACGATTTACCGTCCGGACTAACCTCATAACTCTCTGCCAGCCAGGGTACGAAACTGCCGTCAGTACGGCGCGCCAGCAGCGATTCCCACACGTTGCGCAGCGTCACTTCCGCTTTGGATTGCCCATTTAGCTGCGGATTAAACGGTACAGGTTCGGTTTCGACGCCAAAGGTTAAGCTGCCGCCGCTGCGCGGTTGCTCAGCGGCGAACAGTGATGCGCTTCCCAGCAGGCAGATGACACCCAGCGCGAGAGTGATTGGATTCGCTTTCATAAGATCCTTGGTGGTTGCAGGTGCTTTTTTAGTTGTTCAGGCGATTTTGGCGATGGGTTGATCTGCTGGCGGGTTGAATTCCTTTTTCAGAAACACCAGCGCTTCGCCTAATGGATTGGTCCGGTGATGAAACGGTTGATAACCGCGGCGCAGATAGAGCTCGCTCAGCCATGGATGCTTGATGGCGGTGGCGAGATAGACGCCCGGCGCTTTCAGCGTCTCTTTCAGCAGAGTTTCTTCGGCGTAGGTGATGATGTCGCGGCCAAAGCCCTGCCCTTTGTAATCAGGATCGACAGCAAACCAGTGGATAAACGGCAGCGATGAAGGTGCATTTTCATCCTGCTGCCACGGAAAACGCACCGTGACGGTCGCTACCGCGCGTTTCCATTTGCGCAGCACCAGCACGGTTTCCTGCTCGATGACGCGGCGCACCTGCTCGACGTTGCCCTGTGAAATAGTGAAATGTACATCCATCGCCACCAGCGCGGCGTAGGCACGCTGCAACAGCGCAAATATTTCTTCCGCATCGTCGGGCTTGGCAACTTCAATTAGCTGACTCATGGTGACCGTTTCCTTATTCAATCCTGCCGAAAGTATTAAAATCCGGCGGATTAAAGTAAACCGAGAATAACGGCAATCGATTTGTTGAATATGGGAAATGGTATTTTATGGCGATGCAATAATCCGCACGGAAATAACCATCGCGTAGGGTCGCCATTAATGGCGACCGTTGGGTGCAAATGTGAAAGTCAGGTCGCCATTAATGGCGACCCTACGGAGTCAGAATTACGGTTTCGTTATCCAGATATCGTAAACGCTTTCTGGCATCTGCTTATAGCTGCGGAAACTGTAGCCATGCACGTAGCTGGCAGTGGCTAACTGATCTTCCGGTTCATACAGCGGCACTGCCAGCGCCAGCTGCGGTAAAGCGACCTGCTGCAGTTGGCTGTAGAAATCGCGACGCTGCTTGAGATCCAGCGTGCTGGCGGCTTTATCCAGCAAGCCATTGATCTTCTCATCGTTGACGCGGCTGTAGTTAATCGCGCCGCCCTGAGCAATCGGACGATAGTGGTTTTCGATATCCACACCATCGGTTGGCGTGTTCGAGTTAGCGATAGTGCCGAACTTGCCGCTTTTACGCACATCCGCGTAAGTACCAGAATCCACGTAATTCAGCTTGAGATCCACGCCAAGACGCTGACGCGCCTGCGCCTGAATCGCCTGC
>NZ_DAMBSA010000196.1:0-8494 GCF_032054795.1 Pantoea sp. CTOTU49201 | reverse complement strand
CCGCATCGTTCAGCACGGTACCGGCCAGTGCGCCTGATTTCACCAGCGCCAGCGCTTCTGGCAGTGCATCGACACCGAACACTGGAATGCTGGTTTTGTTGTGCGCTTTCAGCGCTTCAACCGCACCCATTGCCATCGCATCGTTGTTGGCGATGATCACTTCAATCTTGTCGGCGTTCGGGCCAGAGAGCCAGGCGTCAACTTTGTCTTTTGCCTGTGCGGTATCCCACATCGCGGTATCCATCGCCAGCTGCTGCGTTTTCAGACCGTCTTTGTTCAGGGTATCGATCACGTATTTGGTACGTGCTTCAGCATCCGGATGGCCCGGCTCGCCTTTCAGCAGCACGAACTGAATCGTACCGTCTTTATTCAGATCCCAGGCTGGCGTAGCTTTCCAGTGCTTCTCAATCAGCTGACCCTGGATGATGCCTGACTCTTTAGAGTCGGTACCGACGTAGTAGGCTTTCGGATAGCTGGCCAGCACTTTGGCGTTAGGTTCTTTGTTGAAGAACACCACCGGCACATCGTTGCCGCGCGCTTTATCAATCACCACTGCCGCAGCAGCCGGATCCACCAGGTTGATGGCCAGCGCTTTCACGCCTTTTGCCATCAGCACGTCAATCTGGTCGTTCTGTTTGGACTGGTCGTTTTGTGAGTCGTTCATCAGCAGCTGAATGCCGCCCAATGATTTCGCTTCTTTCTCAATGTCCTTACGCACCATCGACATGAAGTTGTCGTCGTATTTGTAAATCGTCACGCCAATGCGGGTATCGGCGGCGTGCGCAGTTGCACCAAACATCATGCTGGCAACCAGTGCTGTGAGCGTGAAAACCTTCTTATTCATGGTATCTCCGGTTTTTTATGTAGGGCATTTCATTGCGCTATTTGCCTGCGGGCAAACAGCGCCGTCGGTTGTAAACCTGATAATGGGCGGACGCGTAACGCAAAGCCGGGCCACCATCGCAATCCTGACTTCCCTGTAGGTAAACGCTTCCTGAAGAGTGTTGTGAACTATTTCAATCGGCTACTGAAACCTGCTGGGAAGAGGATTTCTCAGCGTTACATGATGTTTCAGTCCGGTAAGACGCTGCCATCATAGTGAGCGGCATGTTAATTAACTGTGAATGCAATCACAGATTGGAAACGGTTACGCTGAGCTATCGCCTGAATTAGTGACCGACTCCACAATTTGCCGCTGGGCGACAGAATGGCGACGTACCAGCGTGGGCATAAAGCAGTGTGATGCATTGATATCCAGCTCGCCAGCAGCACCTTTGAGCGCCAGCTCAGTGGCAAGTTTTGCCATAGAAACAATAGGATAACGGACCGTAGTTAACTGAGGATCGGTGTAACGGGAGATGGGAATGTCATCAAAGCCAATGACAGAGAAATGCTGCGGAACCTGGATGCCGTTGTCCTTCAAAGCGGTCAATGCACCGGCTGCCATGCCGTCATTGTAGGAAAACACCGCTGTTAAATGTAAGTTACGGCCCAGTAATTCCACCATCGCTGCTTCGCCGCCTTGCATGTCAGGTTCAGCATGAGCAATCCATGACTCCTGCGGACGAATTCCCTGCTCTGACAAGGCCTGCAGCCAGCCTTCGCGTCGCTGCGTCACATCCTCAATCGGATGACTGGAGCTAAGAAAGCCAATGCGTTGATGTCCCTGTTGTAACAACATACGCGTCGCTACCTGCGCGCCAGTGACGTTATCCAGGCAGACGCAGCGGTGTTCATAACCGGGAATAGTACGGTTAATCAATACCATACCCGGAACCTGGTCCATAAACTGCGTCAGTTCGGCGTCTGAAAGCGTTTTCGCGTGCACCACCAATGCGTTGCAGCGTTGACGTATCAGCACCTCAATTGCGTGACGTTCTTTCTCTTCCTGATGCCAGGAGTTACTGATTAACACGTGTTTATGCACGCGCTGCGCCACGGTATCGACCGCTTTTACTAGCGCGCCAAAGAAGGGATCGGAAACATCCATCACCACCACACCAATGGTGTCACTGATTTGCGTGGCCAACGCCTGCGCGTTGGCGTTCGGGCGATAGCCTAACGCGTCAACGGCGGCCAGCACAGCTTCACGGGTATCGGCGGTGACTGCACTGCTGTTATTGAGCACACGCGACACGGTGGCTACTGACACACCGGCCTGACGGGCGACATCACGAATCGTTATCATGCAGCTGTTCCACAGAGGCTGAAAATGCGCGACAAGCGCGTAACGGCGCTATTCTGTCAGGGCATCTGCAATGACTACGTGAATCACGTCACATCAATGAAAACGGTTACATACAATTCTGCAACCTTTGTGATGAACATCATTATCTGAGCGAGGAGGAAGGGTCAGGTTTTCCCGCGGCAAGACGCGTCAGTTTGCGCCAGATCCACTCCATTGGCCCCTGCGGGAAGACGCGCAGCCACAGCACGGAAAACAGGATATTAACCAGCCAGATAGCCGGTACAAAGGCCAGCAGCTGCAGGCGATCAAACTTGAGGAACAGGTTGAAACGGTAGAACAGCGTGGTGCAAATCAGCGTCTGTAACAGGTAATTGCTCAATGCCATGCGGCCAACGCATTGAATGGCGTAACTGATGCGCGATGACGCAATGTGCGGCCAGAATCCCAGACAAAGTGCGGCATAACCGAGGCTGATAAACGGGCTGGCGAGATCGCGCGGCACCTGCAGGAAGAAGCCGGTCCAGCGGAATTCCCAGCCAATCATCCACTGCGCGGCGATGCCGGGAATGGCGATCAGCCAGCCGATGGTCAGCAGCAGCGCAGCCGAACGACGATAGTGCTGCACGCTGAATTGCCCGCTCAGCCAGCCGCTGCGCATCAATGCGGCACCAATCAGCATTAACCCCGCTAGCTGCCAGCCATATTGTGACGCCAGCGCCATTAAGCTGGACGACAGGTGATCCAGCCGATTCTGCACCGCTTCCCAACCGCCGAGCAGTTTCCAGTAGCTTTCATATTGCAGCTCCGCCGCGCCCGGCAGCCAGGAATTCGTTGGATTGGGGCTGGAAATTAAGCCGAATACCACCAACACGCCACAGCCGACCAAATAGAGTAATGCGCCGGTTTGTAACAACGCACGGTCGGACGGCACATCACGCAGCATGCGCCAGATAATCAGCCCAATCAGGCCGTAATCCAGCAGGATATCGCCTTCCCAGAAAAAGATGCCGTGAATGAATCCGAGCAGCACCAGCAGCGTCAGACGCGCCGACATCCAGCGGCTGCCGCGCGGTGCCTGCATGTACAGGCCAGCACCAAACAGCAAGGCAAACAGCGTGAGGAATTTCAGCTGCGCCAGGCCATCCATGATCGCCCACGTCCAGGCATCAGACGTTAATGCCTCTCCGCGCCACGCCGGATTGAGATAGGCCGCCGATGGCAAGGCAAAGCCGACAATGTTGAGCAGCAAGATGCCGAGAATGGCGCAACCACGAATGAAATCCAGCGCGAGATAGCGTTGCATCGAGTGCCCTGACGAAGAGAGGAAATCGGGCGACACGCTGCCGCCCAAACAGATTAGCTGTGGCGAACTGCGCGTAAAAATTCCTGACGCGTGTTCTGGCTGGATTTGAACAGGCCGCCCAGCGAGGTGGTGGTGGTGGCGCTGGTGGCATCTTTCACGCCACGCGCTTTCACGCAGTAATGCACCGCATCAATCGATACCGCAACGTTATTGGTGCCCAGCAGTGTTTGTAGCGCCACCAGCACTTGCTGCGTCAGGCGCTCTTGCACCTGCGGACGCTGAGCGAAGAACTGCACGATACGGTTGATTTTCGACAGGCCAATCACTTTCTCTTTCGGGATATACGCCACGGTGGCTTTGCCATCGATAATCACAAAGTGGTGTTCGCAGGTGCTGGTCAGCGTAATATCGCGCACGGTCACCATCTCATCCACTTTCATCTTGTTTTCGATGACGGTGATTTTCGGGAAGTTGGCGTAATCCAGACCTGAGAAAATCTCATCCACATACATCTTGGCGATACGATGCGGCGTCTCCATCAGGCTGTCATCTTCCAGATCCAGGTTCAGCAGCTGCATGATTTGCGTCATGTGGCCGGCAATTTCGCGTTTACGTGCGTCGTCATCCATTTCACGCACCGGGGCGCGTAGCGGCGTTTCCAGACCACGCGCCAACAACGCTTCGTGAACCAGGGCGGCTTCCTGACTTAAGATACTCATTTACTCTTCTCCGGCAGGTGATGCGCCCGCGGGTCTTCGCCCACGGGGGAAATTCTGAGCGCGTATTGTGAAATACTCCGCGCCCTTAATCCAGTAATCATTCCGATAAGCTTTTCATCACGTGCGGCGACGTAAAACCAGCATCCCGGCAACGATTAAACTGGCGCCCGCCACCCACAGCGCCGGTTCCAGTTGATGCCACAGCATGCTGGAAATCCACGACAGCAGCGGACCGGCCAACTGCCCAACCGCATATCCGGTAGTAAGCAAACCGGCAAGATAGCGCGCGTGTTGCGGTGCCAGCTCACGCCCGTATTGCAGCGTCAGTTGCACCACGCACAGGAAGCCGCCGCCAATCAGAGCCGCGCCCAGCATCAGGCCATTTAAACCCGGCAGCACAATCGCGGCGATAACGCCCAACGCCTGCGCCCACAACACTATCGCTAAACGCGCATGGCTGCTGCCCCAGCGACGCGTCAGGATGCCCAACACGATGCCGATCACCGCCGCGCCACCAAATACCGGCCAGACAAACTGGGCAAAGGCGCTGTCAGGAAAACGCGCCGCCGCCATTTGCGACAGAAAGGTGGCAGGCAGAATGTAGCCAAATCCGGCAAGGCTGTAGCTCATTACCAAGCGCTTGAGATCGCCATTCAATACCAACGGCGATGCGGCTTGATCGGGACGATGCAATTGGCCGGTACGCGGTAGAAAACGCGCAATTGCGGCAATCAGCAACAGCGCCAGCAAACCATACGCCGCCCACGCAAAGGCCGCGCTGACGCCGCTGGCATGCAGCGCTACGGCCAGCATGCCGCTTATAAAGATGCCGGTGCCAGGACCGGCAAACACCGCTGCCAGCAAGCCCGGACGGCCATGATGATGCAGCTGATCGCTGGCCCATGCCGCCAGCAACACCATGGCCCAGCCGCTGGCCCAGCCAATCAGGAAACGAATCAGGCCATGTAACCACGGACCGCTGAGACAGGCCGACAGCAACGTTAATATCACCGCGCCCCACACGCCCGCCTGTAAGCGCCACTCGACGCGTTTGCGCGCACGCATCGCATCAAAAGAGCCAAACAGATAACCGAGATAGTTGAGTGCTGCCACCAGGCTGGCGCTGGTGAGCGTCAATTGATGGTCATGAATCATCAGCGGAACCTGCGGCGTGAAAGCAAATCGCCCAATCCCCATTGCAACCACTAAACTTAAGAACGCGCTAAGCGCGACACGAAACGCCATACCGACCTCAGGATGTTTTATCACTTGTCACTAGCATGCATGACGTTTAAACTCACGGAAAGTGAATAATATTAACCAAGTTGTTTACGAGAAGAGAATATGGATTTAGTACAGCTCCGCATGTTTTGCTCCGTCGCCGAATCCGGTTCGCTGGCGCGTGCCGCCGAGCAACTCCATCGCGTACCTTCCAATCTCACCACGCGTCTGCGCCAGCTGGAAGATGAAATTGGCGTTGATCTGTTTATTCGTGAGAAGCAACGCATTCGTTTGTCGCCGATGGGCCACAATTTCCTCAACTATGCGCAGCGTATCCTGGCGCTGAGCGATGAAGCGCTGAATATGGCGCGCGCCGGTGAGCCGGGCGGTAATTTCGCGCTTGGTTCGATGGAGAGCACCGCCGCGACGCGGCTGCCTGCGCTGTTGGCGGCCTATCACCAGCGTTTTCCGGCGGTAGAGCTGTCGCTGATCACCAATACCTCCGGTGAAATCATTGACAAGGTGCGTGAAGGTACGCTGGCCGCCGCGCTGGTGGATGGCCCGGTGGCACACGACGATCTCAACGGCTGCATTGCCTTTAACGAGCAGATGGTGCTGATCACCAGCCCGGAACATGCGCCGATTGCCAGCGCGCGCGATGTCCAAGGCGACACGCTGTTTGCTTTCCGCAATAGCTGTTCCTACCGCACCAAGCTGGAAGCCTGGTATCGCGAAAGCCAGACCGCGCCGAGCAGCGTGATGGAGATTCAGTCCTATCACGCGATGGTAGCGTGCGTCGCCGGTGGCGCCGGCGTGGCGATGATTCCCGCCTCGGTGCTGGCACAAATGCCGGCGCGCGCACGCGTGCAGGAGCATGCGTTACCGCCCGCTTACCGCGATACCGCCACCTGGCTGATGTGGCGGCGCGATGCGTTTACCCCTAACGTGGAAGCGCTGAAGTATTTGATTATTGAACTGTTTGACGATCGCCCGGTTAACGACGAGTTGCGGCATCCGCTGCACGTTGCCGAGTGAGTTTCTGTTTTATCGACATCACGACCATCGGGGCCACTTACCCCGCATCTACAGGAAGAGGGATTGCATGAACATGATTAAAACCCGCGCCGCCGTTGCCTGGGCAGCTGGCGAACCGCTGAAAATCGAAGAAGTGGATCTGATGCCACCGCAAAAAGGTGAAGTGCTGGTGCGCATCGTGGCCACCGGCGTGTGCCACACCGATGCTTACACCTTGTCTGGACAAGATCCGGAAGGTGTATTCCCGGCGATCCTCGGCCACGAAGGCGGCGGCGTGGTAGAAGCGGTCGGTGAAGGCGTGACCAGCGTGGCCGTCGGCGACCACGTGATTCCGCTTTACACCCCAGAGTGCGGCAAGTGTAAGTTCTGTCTCTCTGGCAAAACCAACCTGTGTCAGGCGATTCGTGCCACCCAGGGCAAAGGTTTGATGCCAGACGGCACCACCCGCTTCTTCAAAGACGGCAAGCCGATTTTCCACTACATGGGCACTTCAACTTTCTCTGAATACACCGTGGTACCGGAAATCTCGCTGGCGGTGATTAGCAAAGAAGCGCCACTGGAAGAAGTGTGCCTGCTGGGCTGCGGCGTCACCACCGGCATGGGCGCGGTGATGAACACGGCCAAAGTGAAAGAAGGCGATACCGTGGCGATCTTCGGCCTCGGCGGCATTGGTTTGTCGGCGATTATCGGCGCGAAGATGGCGAAAGCCGGTCGCATCATCGGTATCGATCTCAACACCAGTAAATTCGATCTGGCGCGCAAACTGGGTGCAACCGATCTGATCAACCCGAAAGATCACGATAAGCCGATTCAGGATGTGATCGTTGAACTCACCGACGGCGGCGTCGATTTCTCCTTCGAGTGCATTGGTAACGTCAACGTGATGCGTTCGGCGCTGGAGTGCTGCCATAAAGGTTGGGGCGAATCGGTGATCATCGGCGTTGCTGGCGCGGGCCAGGAGATTTCTACCCGTCCATTCCAGCTGGTGACCGGCCGCGTATGGCGTGGTTCCGCGTTTGGTGGCGTGAAAGGCCGTTCACAGTTGCCGGGCATCGTGCAGGATTACCTCGACGGTAAATTCGCGCTGAACGATTTCATCACCCACAACCTGCCGCTGGAAGAGATTAACGACGCCTTTGATCTGATGCATGAAGGGAAATCAATTCGTACGGTGGTGCATTTTACTAAGTAATCAGGAGACGTTATGGCTTCCACTTTGGAGCTGTTAGAAGAGCATCGCATCTTTGGTGGCTGGCAGCAGCGCTGGCGTCATCAGTCGGCGGTGCTGAACTGTCCGATGACCTTCAGCATTTTTCTGCCGCCGCCGCAGAGTGACGCGCCGCCGCCGGTGGTGTGGTTTCTCGCTGGGTTGACCTGCAGCGATGAGAACTTCACTACCAAAGCTGGCGCACAGCGCGTAGCTGCGGAGCTGGGTTTGGTGCTGATTATGCCGGACACCAGCCCGCGCGGTGACGAGGTGGCGAACGACAGCGGTTACGATCTCGGCCAGGGCGCAGGTTTCTACCTCAACGCCACGCAGCAGCCGTGGGCGGCGAACTTCCGCATGTTCGACTACCTCAGCAGCGAACTGCCGGAGCTGGTGGCGGATAACTTCAAGCTGAGCGATCGTCAGTCGGTGATGGGGCATTCGATGGGCGGACACGGTGCGCTGGTGCTGGCGCTGCGTCTTGGCGGGCGTTTTGCGTCTGCTTCGGCTTTCGCGCCGATCGTCAATCCGACCGAAGTGCCGTGGGGCCAGAAGGCCTTTGCAGCTTATCTGGGTGAAGATCGTGAGACGTGGCGTGAATGGGATAGCTGTCTGTTGATGCGTGACGTGGAACAGCGCTTGCCGATTCTGATTGATCAAGGGGATAGCGATCAGTTCCTCGCCGATCAACTGCGTCCAGAGCGACTGGAAGCGGTGGCGCGTGAGCAAGGTTTCCCGCTGGAGTTACGCATTCAGCCGGGTTACGACCATAGCTATTTCTTTATCGCCAGCTTCGTGGAAGACCATCTGCGTTTCCACGC
>NZ_DAMBSA010000195.1:0-8539 GCF_032054795.1 Pantoea sp. CTOTU49201 | reverse complement strand
AGGTAGTTCTAGCCTGGTCGCATTGAATGGCGACCCTACAAATGCAAGGTGCGCATTTATGCGCACCGAAGTATCTAGCTCAGCAGCACCGCGTCGTACAACATCCATCCAGTAGTCGCCACCAGCGACAGCGCCATCAAACTGTTAAACGCCTGACGTTTCCACGCTACTTGCAGATGGCTGCGAAGGCGATCGCCCAGCGCTGCCCAAATCAAAATGCACGGTAGATTCAGCGCTGCGAATCCTAACAACACCGTCAGCACGCCGTTGCTGTTGGCGTACATCAGCGCCACGTTGGTGACCATCAGCCAGGCTTTGGGATTCACCGCCTGGAAACAGATGCCGCCAATTAGCGTCATCGGACGCGGGCGTTCACGCAGCTGCGGCGCGCCGGCACGGAAAATCTTCCACGAAAGCCACAGCAGATAGCTACAGCCTACCACCGTTAGCGGCAGACGAATCGCGCCCATCCAGTGCAGCAGCGCATCGAGCGCCACACTCGCCAGCAGCATCTGTATCGCACAGCCCAGCAGGATGCCAAATAGCATCGGCAGCGTGCGTTTAAAGCCAAAATTAACGCCTGAGGTCGCCAGCAACAGGTTGTTTGGGCCTGGCGTGATCGACATAACGGTGACGTAGCTGAAGAATGAGGGATCAAGCATGATGCGCTTCCTGAAGAATCAATGATGTCTTCATGCTAGAGCGTATGATGCGATGGAAACAGAGACACAAAACCACTATTGTAATGGATACAGTTGTCTCAAAAATGAATTGTACCCATTGCACGCGGAGGCTTTTGTGTCCCTTCCACTTTCATCCGGTCAAACGCTGTATCAGCAGCTGGTCGATAGCTTTGCCGAGTCGATACATCAGGGCACGCTGAAGCCGGGTAAACGGCTGCCGGCGATACGTCGCGTGGCACAATCGCATCAGGTGAGTATCAATACCGTGCTCAATGCGTGGCAAATCCTCGAAGATCGCGGCCTGATTGAATCGCGTCCGCAGTCGGGTTATTACGTGCGTGGCGTGCTGCCCGCCGTGACGCGCCCGGTAAAACCGCTGCCAGCAAAAATCAACGATCCCAGCGCGCAAAAGCTGGAGCTGATTGAGCAAGTGTTCGCGGCGCAAAACAATCCCGATTACACCAATATCTCGCTGGCCTGTCCGCAGGATGGCACCTTCTATCCGGCGGCGCGAATAGCGCGAATTACTGCGTCGATTTTGCGCCAGAATCCCGACATTATCGGACGCTATGCGCTTCCGCCTGGTAGTGAGCGCTTACGGGAGGAGATTGCGCGTCGCGCCCTGCACAACGGCATCAATCTGCCACCGCAGGCGATCACGCTGACGCACGGCTGCATGGAAGCGCTCCAGCTGGCGCTGCGTGCGGTGACCAAACCCGGCGATTGTATTGGTTTAGAGTCGCCAACCTATTTCTTCCTGTTCCCGCTGCTGGCGTCGCTGGGTTTGAAAGCGCTGGAAATCCCCACCGATCCGCATCAGGGATTGTCGCTGGATGCGCTGGAGATGCTGCTGCAGGAAAAGCGGATTCAGGCGGTGATCGCCATGCCGGGCGCACAGAACCCGTTGGGATACGTGATGCCGCTGGAGAACAAAAAGCGGCTGGCGAAGTTAGTGAATACTTACCACGTTCCGCTGCTGGAAGATGGCTTGTATGACGAATTACAGTTTGAGTGGCCGTTGTAGCCGCCGGTGAAGGCGTTTGATAGCGATGGCTGGGTGATTTACTGCACCAGCTTTACTAAAACCGTGGCGCCCGATTTCCGCGTCGGCTGGACTGCCGCCGGGCGTTTTCATGATGCTATCGCTCACCTCAAAGCGGTTTCGTCGATGGCGGAATCACGCTTGTTGAGTGAAACCCTGGCCGAATTCCTTGCCAGCGGCGGGTACGATCATCATCTGCGCACGCTGCGTCGGCGCTATGCCGCCAATCTGGATGCGGCGCGCGGGATTCTGGCGCGCCACTTTCCGCAGGGCACGCGCGCTACCCTGCCGCGCGGCGGGTTTGTTTTTTGGGTCGAACTGCCGGGAAATATCGATACCGTGGAGATGTTCCATCGTCTGCTGCAGGAGCAAATCTGTGTGACGCCAGGCGCGCTCTACTCGCTGAGCGATCGTTATAAACACGCCTTGCGTCTCTCCTGCTGCTATCCGTTTGATGAGCGTTATACGTGGGCGTTGCAGCGTACCGGCGCGCTGGCCTGCGAAATGACAGGTTTGGCGCCGGGACAGGATCAGGGTTTGCCGTTGCGGCCCCAGGTGGTGTAAGGCTCGCGCTCGGTCAGACGCTCGTAATAGGTCTGGACCGCCGGGAAGTTAGGATGCTCCAGCGGGGTTTCAAACCAGCGATTCACCGCCAGACCAACCGGAATATCTGCCAGCGAGAAGTTGCGGCCTGCGACGTAGCGCCCGGTTTTCTCCAGATGCTGGTTGAGAATGTTCATAGTGTGCGTCCAGCCTTTAACGGCCGCCGCCAGCAAACGGGGATCCTGATGCGCTGGCGAGTTGCGCACCAGTGACATAAACGCGTAGCGCCATGAGGTATTGAGTTCGGTGGCTTGCCAGTCCATCCACTGATCGACCGGCGCGCGCGCGCGTGGATTATCGGGATAGAGCCATTCGCCGCCGTTACTGTTGGCGAGATAGCGCAGAATGGTGTTGGATTCCCACAGCACGAAATCGTCCTCGATGATCACCGGGACCATGGCGTTGGGATTGAGCGCCATAAACTCTGGCGAGTGCAGCGATTGCGGATCATCGCCCCAGGGTTCTAATTCGTACGCAATATCGAGTTCTGCACACAGCCACAGAACTTTTCGCACGTTAATTGAAGAAGTACGGCCAAGAACTTTTAACATTGCGGACTCCGATTCCAGAATTCTTAATCTATTCATAGCCCTGTTGCTGGCCTTTCGCAATCAGCAGGATGTAAATCCCGATTTCAGACAACCTCAACGAGGAAGGAGTGACAATGAAGGTCGCATTTAAACAGGTGGATGTGTTTACCTCATCGGCGTTTAAAGGTAATCCGCTGGCGGTGATTATGGATGCACAGGGATTGAGTGACGCGCAGCTGACGGCGATTGCGCGCTGGACCAATCTGTCCGAAACCACTTTTGTGCTGCCGCCACAGGATGCGGCGGCGGATTACCGCGTGCGCATTTTTACCGTGGAAGGTGAATTGCCGTTTGCCGGACATCCGACGCTCGGCACCGCGCATGCGCTGCTGGAAGCGGGCTGGCCGCTGAAAACGCCGGGCAAAATCGTGCAGGAGTGCGGCGTGGGTTTGGTTGAGGTGAAAATCAGCGACGACGGCGCGCTGGCCTTTGCGGCACCCGCCGCTCGCTTGACGCCCTTCAGCGATGCCCTGATGAGCAGCGCACTGAACAGTGAAGCTTTCGATCTCAGCCAAACGCCGACCATCGTTGATATGGGCATTCGCTGGCTGCTGATTCCGATGAGTAGCGCGCAAGCGGTGCTGGATGTGGTGCCGTCAGCAGCCGATTTACACCGTTTACAACAGCATGCTGAGGTTAACGGCACGGCGATTTTTGGTGCGTTACCAGCAGGTGAAAACGAGCAGTATGAAGTGCGCGCATTGCTGGTTGAGAACGGCAGTTTGACCGAAGATCCGGTGACCGGCAGCGCCAACGCCTGTCTGGCACGCTACTTCGAGGCGAACCACCAAACGCGGGATTATCGGGCTCGTCAGGGCAGCGCGATTCAGCGTGAAGGTCGAATTCAGGTGAGTTTTACGGATAAGGCGATCTGGATTGGTGGGCAAACGGTGACGGTGATTGATGGGACGATTGATCTGTAAGGTTGCCATTTATGGCAACCTGGCTGGCGTCGCTGTTTAACGAGGTCGCCATGAATGGCGACCCTACGGATTACAGGCCTTGTCCGCCTGAGGCTTCGATGCGCTGTGCGGTGATCCAGCCGGTTTCATCGCTGAGGATCGCGCAGATGGCATCGCCGATATCATCTGGCAAGCCGACGCGGCCCAGCGCGGTCACCGAGGCGATATGATCGTTGAGATCTTTAGTATCACGCACGCGACCGCCGCCGAAGTCGGTTTCAATCGCGCCTGGCGCCAGAATGTTGACGCGGATATGGCGCTCGCCCAACTCTTTTGCCTGATAGCGAGTTAATACTTCCATCGCGCCTTTGATTGAGGCGTAAGTGCCTGAACCCGGCAGCGTCAAACGGGTTAAACCGCTGGAGATATTCAGGATGCGTCCACCATCGACGATCAGCGGCAGTAGTTTTTGCGTCAGGAAGAACGGTCCTTTGAAGTGCACATTCACCAGCGCGTCAAACTCATCTTCTGAGGTCTCTGCGAACAGCTTGTAGTGACCGTGACCGGCGTTGTTCACTAAATAATCAAAGTTGTCACGCTGCCAGGTTTTCTGCAGCGCTTCTTTCACCTGCGCCACAAAGCCGTCGAACGTGCTGGTATCGCCCACATCCAGCTGCAGCGCCACCGCACGCGCACCCAGCGCTTCAATCTCTTGCACTACCGCCTGCGCTTCTTCCGCGTGACCGCGATAGGTAAACAGGATATCGGTGCCTTTGGCGGCCAGTTTCAGCGCCCCATTCTTGCCTAAACCGCGATTTCCGCCGGTAATCAATGCAATTTTATGACTCATGTTTCGCTCCAGTTGGAAAATTGAACACGTGTTAAGGATATTCGTGAATAATTGATCTATAAACGCAGAGGAATACGCAGCACTGTTTCACTAACAACAACAATCGGTGAACAACATGGATAAAATTCACGCAATGCAGGTTTTTGTGCGAGTGGCAGAAATGGGCAGTTTTACCCGTGCAGCAGAAAGTTTGGGTTTACCGAAAGGCAGCGTATCGCGTCAGCTGCAGGCGCTGGAAAATCAAATGGGGACGCGCCTACTGCATCGCACCACGCGGCGCGTGCATCTGACGCAGGACGGCCTGGTTTATTACGATCGCTGCCTCGATTTGCTCTCAATGCTCGACGACATGGACAGCTTGTTCCAGCACGATCCCGGCACCTTAAGCGGCAAACTGCGCGTGGATATGTCGGTGGCGATGGCAACCGGCTTTGTGCTGCCGCGCCTGCCAGAATTTTTGCAGCACTATCCCGGTCTGGAAATTGAGCTGAGCAGCAGCGATCGCCAGGTCGATGTGATTCGCGAAGGATTTGACTGCGTGGTGCGCGTGGGCGAGCTGAAAGATTCCGGGCTGATTGCGCGGAAAATCGGCTCGCACGCCTTGATCAACTGCGCCAGCCCCGGCTACCTTTCCCGCTTCGGCATGCCGGTGCGGCTGGAAGATCTGTCGCAACACGCGATGGTGCATTACACACAGCAGCTTGGACAACCTTCGCTGGGCTTTGAATATTTTGATGGCAAACAGTGCCATTACGTTCAAACCGGCGGCGTGGTGACGGTAAACAGCACCGAAACCTATCGCGCGGCGTGCATGGCCGGGCTCGGCATTATTCAGGTGCCAGCGATTGGCGTGCAGCCGCTGCTGGAGTCAGGACAACTGGTTGAAGTACTGCATCACTTCCCGGCGAAACCGATGCCGATCTCGCTGCTTTATCCTCATCGCCGTAACGTGGCGCGCCGCGTACGCGTGTTTATGGAGTGGTTAAGCCACGTCTTGCAGGAGTACGTCACATAGCAGGCTATAATTGTATTTTCGCAGTGAACAGGATGACTATCGTCTATGACGGACAAAAAACCTATAGAGACAGCGGCCAAGGCAGAAGCCAAGCCGCTAATTGATATTAAAACCGGCAATAAAACCGTGGATGGCTCGATTCAGAATGTGTCGCGCTTCGCTGCCTGGTTTCAGGCGATTCCGGCGGTGGCGCATTTTATGCGCGCGCTGGAACGCTTTAACGATCGCCTCGGCAGCCAGTTTGGCGCGGCGATCACCTACTTCTCATTTCTTTCACTGATACCGATTTTGATGGTCTCCTTTGCGGCGGTCGGCTTTGTGCTGGCGTCGAATCAGGATTTGCTCACCGAGTTGATCAACAAAATCGTTAACAGCATCAGCGATCCGACGCTGGCCACCACGCTGAAGAATACGGTGAACACCGCGATTCAACAGCGCGCCACGGTGGGGATAACCGGTTTGCTGCTGGCGCTCTACTCCGGCATTAACTGGATGGGCAATTTGCGTGAAGCGGTACGTGCGCAGTCGCGCGACGTGTGGGAACGCACGCCAGACGATCAGGAGAAACTCTGGAAGAAGTACGCACGCGACCTGCTTTCGCTGCTGGGTTTGATGTTTGCGCTGGTGATTACGCTGTCGCTGACCTCGATTGCCGGTGCGGCGCAGGCGGCGATCGTTAATGCGCTGGGACTGGAAGACATTGAGTGGCTGCGCCCGGCGATGACGGTGATTGCGTTATCTATCTCCATCTTTGCTAA
Source organism: Pantoea sp. CTOTU49201 (assembly GCF_032054795.1). Taxonomy (NCBI): domain Bacteria; kingdom Pseudomonadati; phylum Pseudomonadota; class Gammaproteobacteria; order Enterobacterales; family Erwiniaceae; genus Pantoea; species Pantoea sp. CTOTU49201. The sequence continues at coordinate 2,096 of NZ_DAMBSA010000195.1, read as the reverse complement.
CTATCTGCTGTTCCTGTGGATCTTCTGGATTCTGCCGCGCCACAAGCCACGTAAAAAAGCGCTGTTCCGTGGCACGCTGCTGGCGGCGATTGGTTTTGAGGTGATTAAGTTTGTGATGACGCTGACGCTGCCGAAGCTGGCGACTTCGCCGTCGGGTGCGGCTTTTGGTTCGGTGCTCGGCTTGATGGCGTTCTTCTACTTCTTTGCGCGTTTGACGCTGTTCTGCGCCGCGTGGATCGCCACCGCGAAATACAAAGATGATAAAGAGATGCCGCAGCCGCATCAGGCTAAATAAGCCTACGAGGTTGTTACATTTGCCGTACTAGCTAAAAATGTTTCCTGCTGGCTACTTTTTCAGCAAAAACCAGCAGGAAACGCTAAAGGGTCACTTTAATTTGGCCCTTTTGCAGAGATTCCCGCCAAAAAAATGACACTTCCCGTTCCCATCCGCCACTGATTGCAGCAACTCAGAAATTATCCACTTATTCGCCGAAAAAGCCCGGTCTGACGCGGTTTTTCGCCATTGAATGCCGCAAACCAGGTGCGTAAGATTCTCTGTCTACATTTACAATTAAGAAACACTTATGCAAGCCTCCATCACAGAAACACTCGACAAAAAACACGACGACGCGCCGGTCAATCCACGTGGCAAAGTGGTTGTGGCATCGCTTGTCGGCACCGCCATTGAGTTCTTCGATTTCTATATCTATGCCACCGCCGCGGTGATTATTTTCCCGCACATCTTCTTCCCGCAGGGCGATCCGACCGTGGCTACGCTGCAGTCGCTGGCAACCTTCGCGATCGCCTTCGTGGCGCGTCCTATCGGTTCTGCCGTGTTTGGCCACTTTGGCGACCGCGTTGGCCGTAAAGCAACCTTGGTGGCATCGCTGCTGACCATGGGCGTTTCGACGGTGCTGATTGGTTTGCTGCCAGGATATGAAACCATCGGCGTGGCAGCGCCACTGCTGCTGGCGCTGGCGCGTTTTGGTCAGGGCCTTGGACTCGGTGGTGAATGGGGCGGCGCAGCACTGCTGGCGACCGAAAATGCCCCGGCGAAAAAACGCGCGCTTTATGGTTCGTTCCCACAGCTCGGCGCGCCGATTGGCTTCTTCTTCGCTAACGGCACATTCCTGCTGCTTTCATGGTTGCTGACCGACGAGCAGTTCATGAATTGGGGCTGGCGCGTGCCGTTTATTCTCTCTGCGGTATTGGTGTTAATTGGCCTTTATGTGCGCGTTTCGCTGCATGAAAGCCCGGTATTCGCCAAAGTGCAGAAAGAGAACAAGCAGGTGAAAATGCCGATTGGCACGCTGCTGAGCAAGCATCTGACCGCCACCATTCTCGGCACTTTTATCATGCTCGCCACTTACACGCTGTTCTACATTATGACCGTGTATTCGATGAGTTACGGCACCGCGCCCGCGCCGGCTGGTCTTGGCTATTCGCGTAACAGCTTCCTGTGGATGCTGATGGTGGCGGTGATTGGTTTTGGTGTGATGGTGCCGATTGCCGGTCTGCTGGCCGATCGCTTTGGTCGTCGTAAAACCATGATCACCATTACGTTGATGATTATCGCCTTTGCATTGATGTTCCCAATGCTGCTGGGTTCTGGCTCTCAGGTGCTGGTGATGGGCTTCCTGATTCTCGGTCTGAGCATTATGGGCCTGACGTTTGGTCCGATGGGCGCGCTGCTGCCAGAACTGTTCCCGACGGAAGTGCGTTATACCGGCGCATCCTTCTCCTACAACTTGTCGTCGATTCTTGGGGCTTCTGTGGCGCCTTATATCGCCACCTGGCTGAACGCCAATTACGGTTTGCAGGCGGTGGGTTTCTATCTGGCTTCGATGGCGGTGTTGACGTTGATCGCGCTGATTGCCTGTAAAGAGACGCGTAATCAGACGCTGTATGAAGCGGTGTGATTGATTGAGCATTAAGAGAACCCGGCTCAGGCCGGGTTTTTTATTGGGTGCGGTTTAAACCAGGTCGCCATGAATGGCGACCCTACGTTGTAATCGACAATCTTACATAACAAAAAACCCCGGCAAGCCGGGGTTTTTATTGTGCTGAAAACTGTGTCGCGCGTGGCTTAGCCAGCG
>NZ_DAMBSA010000194.1:0-8584 GCF_032054795.1 Pantoea sp. CTOTU49201 | reverse complement strand
ATAGCCAGCGCCATAAGCCAATGCAATAAAATCGAGACAGCGCCGAAATGCTGTGTGGAATTACGCCACATTAAAATCACCTGGAATGAAATAAGTGGTAATGAGCATCTACATTTTGCAATGAAAGATCAATTAACCTTACTTTTCTATAAAGTCGAAAATCATCTTCGGAATAAATGAGGATTTAATTAAAACTCAGTCAGGATAATTGAAGGGATGACTTAAAAGACGAAGGCTATTGCGGAATATTGCATATTGACTACACCAAATGCGGCATATCGCTGCATTGAATATTTATTTAGGTAATTAAATGTCAATTTGCGTCAATCTTGCCGGCGCAGAATGAGCGCCGGCATCTGCGCATCAGTTAAATCGCGCGAGTGAGAAGGGCTTAATATCGAAAGAGAACGGCTTGTTCTGCGCAAATTCACTGGCAAGTTCACCCAGCACGCTGGCGAATTTGAAACCGTGTCCGCTTAAACCGGTGATGATCAGGCGATTTGGCTCACCGGGCAGCGTATCGATTATGAAATCTTCATCCGGCGTATTGTCGTAGCTGCAGGCTTCGCCATGCAAACAGACGCCCACGCCCGGCAGGAATTTACGCAGGAAGTTAAAGGACTCGTTGCCATCCACCGCGATGCTGCCAAAAGGTTTGCGATCGACCGGCGTTTGCATCAACTGGCCGCCATCGTGACGTCCCACTTTCAGCGCATTGTTATCCGCTGGGAAGCCATAGAAGTGGCTGCCATCGCTCATCTCTACGGTAAAGCCGGGGAATTTGTTGTTCTCGCTGTAGCGACCATCTGCCTGATACCAGGCAAAAACTTTACGCACCGGCGCAACCGGCAGATCGGCGACCAACTGGCTAACCCATGTTCCGGCGCTGACCAGCAATTTACGCGCGCGGAAAATGCCATCGCTGGTGGTGACCTGCTGCAGATCGCCATCGCGACCAATTTCTGTCACCGGGCAGTTAAACAGCTGCGCGCAGCCGGCTTGTTCCGCCAGCTGCACCCAGCTGCGCACCGCTTGCTCGCATTTGAGGAATCCGGAGTTAGGTTCGAACACGCCAATATAGCCATCTGGCACCGTGAACTGCGGCCAGCGCGCGCGCACTTCATCGGCTTGCAGGATTTTCACATCCAGCTGCCATGCTTTCGCGCTATCGATGACATTTTGAATAAAGGAGGATGTAATAGGCGCTAAGTTAAGGATGCCGCTACGATGCATGATGCGCTCGCCGCTCTGACGTTCCAGCTCATCCCACAGCGTCTGCGCGCGCAGCACCAGCGGCACGTAGCGTTCACCTTCGCCATAAGCATGGCGAATCAGGCGGGTTTCGCCATGATGTGTGCCCTGGCTGTGCGGGGGATGGGCGCTATCAATCATCAGGACTGATAAGCCAGCCTGCGTGGCGTAAAACCCGGCTGCTGCGCCTACCGAACCGCTTCCCACCACAATCAGATCATAAACCATAACGACATCACTCCAGCAAAACGGCGAAATTTTTCAATAGCATATCAAAAGAGAGCGCCCATGAAAAAGGCACCCTGTTGGGTGCCCTTTCACGCGATAGTAGAAATTAATGCTTTTGATTGTCGCGTAGGTACTGCTCGGTAGACTCTATTTTTGCAATGCCAGCTTCGAGTAGAGAGATGAACTGTCTGGCTACATCGGTAGTCAGCCAGTAGGTTGGGCCCACGTCAGCTTCTTCTTCTTTCTGCCCCTGCGAGGAGAGCGAGTGCAGGCGAATCATCATGGCGTCATAACTGTCTACGGTGCTGATGTCCCATCCAACCAACGGATGAGTCTGGATGACGTCTTTATTTCTGTCCATTATAACCTCCGTATTACTCGTTAAACGAAGTGCTTCTTGAGGTTCAATGCGGCTGTATCGTGCACTAGCGAAACAATTATAACATGAAATAACGGGTACAATAGTTAAAAGGTATGACGAACCTAATCTGAGTGAAAATAAATGCGCTTCACATTGACGTTATGGCGAATAATAAAATGCCCGAAACGTCAGGCATTTTATTGGAAATATTACTGGCAGTAGTTACGAAATTATCGGCTTTTATAAGAGAAAACTTTAGGCCGAAAAAAGAGAATCTTTTAGGCGTGTGGCTCGCTCGGCAGCAGGCCGTGACGCTTCTGAATCTCTTCCGCCAGCCGGGTAAAATGCTGCTGTAACTGCTCGTCATGGTTCTGGTTTTGCGCTTCCAGCGTCAGGTTGTGGACCAGCAACTGATTGGCGCGATCGTCGAGACAGAAGGTTAAGGTGGCAAACGCATTTTCTAATACGGTTAAGCGGCGCTGTTGCTCAGCAATAAATGCCAGCAACTCTCCGAAGGTCATCGCCTCTTCTGGTTTTTCAGTAGTCATGTAAAACACCTCCTGTAAGCATGACGAGGCAAGAATAGGGGATCGTTTAACATGAGTCTAGATGCAGGAAGTTTTTCTGGCGAGAGGGAAATAAAAACAAAAAAGCCGGGTGGCGAAACCCGGCACAGTGGCTGTTAATCGTTATTAAACCAGTCGTCAGCGCTTTCCCAGGTTTCTTGTAACAGTTCGCTAATGCGTTCGCGTGACTCTTTACAGCCACCAAACACGCTAAGTTGGTTGCCGCCGGCATAACGCACTTTGACGTGATGATCGTCGTCAGGGAAATCCTGTGTAATGCGACGAACCAGTTCGATGCTGAGTGCATCAAGTGCACCTGCAGGAAGGGGCGAAGTTTTTGCTACGGTAATTTCAACACGCATAGAAGCCTCCGGAATAATATACTGTTTATTTGTACAGTATAATTATCCCGAAGGCAAGCAGCAGAAAATTATTCTTTGATGCGCCAGTTCAGCGTTTCACCGGCAAGGAAAGGCACCAGCGTGTCATCCGCCAGGGCAATGCTCTCTTCAACCTGCCAGGACTCACGCACCAGCGTCAGCGTGCCTTCATTCAGTGGCAAACCGTAGAAGTTCGCACCGTTCTCCGAGCAGAAGGCTTCGAAATGCTCCAGCGCATTCAGCTCCTCAAACACCGTGGCGTAAGCAGGCAATGAGGTCGGCGCATTGAACACACCGGCGCAGCCGCAACTGGCTTCTTTCAGGTGACGCAGATGTGGCGCGGTATCGGTCCCGAGGAATACGCGACGATTACCGCTAGCGACCAGTTTACGCAGCGCTTCCTGATGAATATTGCGCTTCAGAATCGGTAGGCAGTAAAGATGCGGACGCACGCCGCCAACCAGCATGTGGTTACGGTTGAACATCAGGTGTTGTGGCGTAATGGTAGCACCCAGCAGTTCGTTACCGGCAGCCAGATATTCTGCTGCTTCTTTGGTGGTGATGTGCTCCATCACCACTTTCAGCGCCGGGAACTGTTTGCGCAGCGGTTCCAGCACGGTTTCAATAAAGCGCGCTTCGCGGTCAAAAATATCGATGTGAGAATCGGTCACTTCACCGTGCACCAGCATCGGCATGCCAATCTGCTGCATGCGATCCAGCACCTTCGCAATCGCGGCGATATTGGTTACGCCGTGGCTGGAGTTGGTGGTGGCGTGCGCAGGGTAGAGCTTAGCAGCGGTAAAAGTACCGTCACGGAAGCCGCGTTCGATCTCATCAGGATCGAGTGAATCGGTGAGATAGCAGGTCATCAGCGGAGTAAAAGCATGCTCAGCAGGCAACGCGGCGATGATGCGCTCGCGGTAAGCCACGGCAGCGGCCACGCTGATAACCGGTGGAACCAGGTTTGGCATGACAATCGCACGACCATTTACTGCGCTGGTATAAGGCAGTACGGCGTTAAGCATCGCGCCATCGCGCAGATGGATATGCCAGTCGTCAGGGCGGCGGATGGTGATTTGCTGAGGTTGGGCTGTCATTCAAAAAGACTCCGGCTGAGAAGAAACGAGAGGCACGTTTAGGCCGGGGAGTAATCATAAGGATGTGGGCAACCGTTTGCACGGGATTTTATTGTGACAAACAAAAACCGCACCCGAAGGTGCGGCTGCGCGGATTAATCAGTAAACGGAATCACCAATTGTCCCGGTTTCACTTCTATCCCTTTAGCGAGTTTCTTCGCCAGCGCTTCGCCTTTGCTGCGCTCTGCGCTCAGCACGTAGGCGGGTTTCTCATTGAAGTAGCGCTTCAGCGACTCATTGAGATAAGGCGTAAGGGTTTTCATGATCGACGCCATTTTTTCTGGCTGCACCTGCGCATCGACAATCTCCATATCATGCAGATAAATCGCGCCTTCCTGTGCGTTGTAAACCGGCTGCGCCTTCATCTTCAGCAGCATTTCGGCCTGCTGCGGGCCAAACAGCGAGCTGACATTGATATTAGCTTTACCCGATAGCGTGATTTTGCCGGGTTCTTCACGGCCAATTTGGCTGTTGAGATCGCTCAGCACAATGTGCGCATTCACCAGCCCGGAAACACCGATGTCTTTTTCGAAGTTATTGCGCTTTTGCAGCGCCTGATTCACTTCCTGTTCGCTGATGGTGTATTGCGTCAATTGGTTACAGCCGCTGAGTAGCACGGCAAAAAGCAGGGCGACAAGCCCGGTAAACGCCTTTTTCATATAGTCCTCATCCTGATCGAAACGGCAAAACAGCGATAGCCTGCCTGAATCAGCGGCACCTGTCACCAGGAGAGAGACGAGAAGCGCCGGAGCGCCTCTCGTGGATGAGGATTATGCGGCGATGGAGGAGAGCAGATTGACCTGAGTTTGTTTCGCCATATTATCGCGATAATCGGCAACGCGGCTTGGCCACTCAATACCATTGACCAGCGTTAAGGAGCGCAGCAGCGGGAACAGATGAATATCATCTTCTGAAAGTTCGCCATTGACCGCATTGGGTTTGACGATCAGCTTGTCGAGCTGACGCAGATCGTCGCTGATGTTTTTGATCAAGCCCGGCGCGTGTTTACGCAACTCGCCGAAATCCCCGACGCTGGCCTGCTTCTTCTCGCTAAAGTAGCTGCGCGCTTCCGGCGTAGCGAATTCGGCAAAGGAGGCATCGGCAATGCGCGGTAGCAGCAGCTTATTCACGTAGCCATTGACGTGGCGCAGCCAGTCGCTAATCGCCGGATTGCTTTTGCCATTGAGCAGCGGCTCGTGATCGTATTTATCCACCAGCCGCACAATATCCATACTTTCTGGTACTGCGCTGCCATCGGCCTTTTGCAGAATCGGCGCCATTTTCTGGCCGATCAGTTTTTTCGGTGTTTGCTCGTCGTCATTCAGCATAACGATGAGTTCTAACGGCAGATTTTTTAAGCCGAAAATCATGCGTGCTTTGACGCAGAAAGGGCAGTGATCGTAGATGTAGAGTTTCATCCCGTTTCTCCTGTGGTTCTAAGGGTGACGGAGGTCACCCTTTTTTCGGACGTGCGGGAAGTATGGAAGAGATCTGTGGCAGGGGCAAACTAGCTGCTGAAAATCGCTGGCGCCACCGAACGCGGCTGGAACTGCCACCACAGTGCCAAAAGGGTGATCATGCCGACGCTGCTCAGCAGCATCCACGGCAGTTCCGGCAGCGCCCATTGCTGGCCCATATCGAACATCCAGCCGCCACCGGAGTAACCGATCAAGCCGCCAATCGCGAGGCCGAGTCGGCTGAAGCCCATATAGCTGCCGCGCGCACGCGAACTGGCCAGCGAAGCGCTGAGCGTTTCTCGCGCCGGTTCAGCAATGATTGAGCCCAGATAAAAGAGGGCGATCAGCATAAACAGCGACGGCAGCGAATCGGTCATGCCAACCGGCAGCAGACTGAACGTCATCAGGAACAAACCGGCCATCAGACGCGTTTCCAGGCGGAAGCGTTTTTCGCTCCAGCGTGCCAGCGGGTAAAGCAGGCTTAATGACAGCAGCGCTTCAATGGCGTACATCCACTTCACCGCAGCAGGCGCACCGGCCACCTGATTCACCATCACCGGCAGCATCAACATCACTTGCACGGCGAGAATGTAGTAGCCGGTCAATGTCAGTACATACAGGCGAAAACGCTTATCCTGCCAGACGCGTTGCATCCCTTCACGCATCGCAACGCGTTCTGTTGAGATACGCCACGCCGGTAACCAGATGGCGTTGAACAGCGCAGCAGCGACAAACACCGCCGCGCCAACCCAGCACACCAGGCGGAAATCCCACGCCAGCAGCCAGCTGCCAATCAGTGCGCCCAGCACCGCACCGGCGCTGTCCTGCATCATCAGCAGGGAGAAGAAGCGGCCGCGATCGCGTGCGCGCACCAGTTTCATCACCAGCGCGCTGCGTGGCGGATCAAACAGCGTGCCGCCTAGACCGGAAAGCAAGCAGGCAAACCACAGCAGCCAGGGTTCATGCGCCAGCGCCATGCAGGCAAAACCCGCCGCGCGCATCAGCATGCCGGTGACGATCAACGGACGCGCACCAAAACGGTCGGCAATCGCGCCGCCGAAGATGCCGAATCCCTGCTGGACGAATTGCCGCAAGCCAAGCGCAATGCCGACCATCAACGCGGCCCAGCCCAGCTGTTCGACAAAATGGATGGAGATGAGAGGAAATACCACGAAAAATCCCATCACAACCAGCATGTTATCCACTAAAAGAAATGTTTTACCGAGGCGTCGTGCCCGCGCAACCCGAGACATGCTAATTCCTGAGCAAGTGAGAGGAGAAAAGAGACCAATTGGTCTATTTTCCGCCTGCTCAGGGGCGAAAAACAGCCTTATCAGGATGATATTTTTTCATCGAATCAGCAGAAATATTAATCCTAAATCAGGATGAATCCTGAGGAACGCGTTCAAGGGTTTTACCGCAAGCGGGGTGACGGTTATAGTGAGAAGTATCGCCGCTGGCGTACATCTTTCTTAAGTTATGGATTTCAGGAGTCATGATGTTTGGCTATCGTTCTGCTGGCCCACGCGTGCGCCTCACTACCGATCGCTTAGTGGTGCGTTTAGTACACGAACGCGATGCCTGGCGATTAGCGGATTATTACGCTGAAAATCGTGCGTTTCTCAAGCCGTGGGAACCGGTGCGCGACGAGAGCCACTGTTATCCTTCGGGTTGGCAAGCACGCCTCGGACTGATCGCTGACATGCATAAACAGGGCTCAGCCTACTATTTTGTGCTGATGGACCCGGAAGAGACCGAAGTGCGTGGTGTGGCCAACTATAGCAACGTGCTGCGCGGATCGTTTCACGCCTGCTATCTCGGCTATTCGCTGGGCGAGAAGTGGCAAGGTCAGGGATTGATGTTTGAAGCGCTCACGACCACCCTTCGCTATATGCAACGCCAGCAGCGTATTCACCGCATCATGGCAAACTACATGCCGCACAATCAGCGCAGTGGCGATCTGCTGGCGCGCCTCGGATTTGAAAAAGAGGGCTATGCCAAAGATTACTTATTGATTGATGGGCGCTGGCAGGATCATGTCCTGACTGCGCTGACCTACCGGGAGTGGACCCCGGATCGCCGTGGACAATAAAAAAGGATTACCCCAATGAAAATGGCCTTATCCGCGCAGGCGCTGCGCGTAATTGGATGCCTGCTGGAGAAGCAGGTCACCACGCCGGATCAGTATCCGCTCTCTCTTAATGGCGTTGTCACCGCCTGTAATCAGAAATCCAACCGCGAACCGGTGCTGAATCTCAGCGAGATGGAGGTGCAAACGCAGCTCGATGAGCTAGTGAAAAAGCATCTGGTGACCTCCAATAACGGCTTCGGCCAGCGCGTCAGCAAGTATGAACAGCGTTTCTGCAACTCCGCGTTCGGTAACTTGCAACTGAGTAGCGCTGAAGTCGCGGTGCTGACGCTGCTTTTCCTGCGCGGTGCCCAGACGCCGGGCGAGCTGCGCACTCGCAGCGGCCGTCTACACGAATTCAGTGATATGAATGAAGTCGAGCAGACGCTTAACGGTTTGACCACGCGCGATGATGGTCCAATGGTGGTGCGCCTGGCGCGCGAACCGGGCAAACGTGAAAGCCGCTATATGCATCTGTTTGGCGGCGAAGTGGTGGAAGACGCGGCCAGCGCAGAAACCGCAAGCGACAATGACGATTTAACCGCGCGTGTCGCGCAACTTGAAGAAACGGTTGCTCAGTTGCAGTCGCAACTGCAACAGCTGCTGCAAAAGGAGCTCTGATATGACGCTACGCATTGGCATTGTAGGTTTAGGCGGTATCGCGCAAAAAGCGTGGCTGCCGGTGTTATCGCAGGCCAGCGGCTGGCAATTGGCTGGCGCGTTTTCGCCCAATCAGGCAAAGGCACAACCGATTTGCGATAGCTATCGCATACCCTATTTTAGTCAGCTGGATGCGCTGGCTGCGGCCAGCGATGCGGTATTTGTTCATAGCAGCACCGCCAGTCATTACGAAGTGGTCAAAGCGCTGTTGCTGGCGGGCAAAGATGTGTGCGTCGATAAACCGCTAGCCGAAACGCTGCAACAGGCTGAAGCGCTGGTGGCGCTAGCGGACAAGCATAAGCGCAAGCTGATGGTGGCATTCAACCGACGCTTTGCGCCGCGTTATCAGCAGCTAAAAAATGACATGCCACGCGCGGCCCGCTGCGTATTGAGAAGCACCGCGCGGATAGCGTTGGC
>NZ_DAMBSA010000193.1:0-8602 GCF_032054795.1 Pantoea sp. CTOTU49201 | reverse complement strand
CGCCAATAATCACTTCCTGCAAGGTCAGTGGCGCAACGTGGCGCGCGCGCAGATTCTGTTGGGAAACATGAGTCAGGCCGAAGTGGTGCTGGATGAACTTAATGACAACGCCCGCGCGCTCAACCTGATGAGCGACATGAACCGTAATCTGCTGCTGTTAAATCAGATTTACTGGCAAACCCAGCGCAAAGCAGAAGCGCAGCAGGCGCTGACCGAAGCGCTTAAACTGGCGCGCAGCACCGGTTTCGTCAGCCATTTTGTGATTGAAGGTGAAGCGATGGCGCAGCAGCTGCGTCAGCTGATTCAGCTCAATACGCTGGATGAGCTTGATAACCATCGTGCCAGACGCATCCTCAGCGAGATTAATAAATATCATCGCCATAAGTTTGCCCATTTTGACGAAGGCTTTGTTAGCCGCCTGATTAATCATCCTGATGTGCCGGAGCTGATCCGCACCAGCCCGCTGACCCAACGCGAATGGCAGGTTTTGGGGCTGATCTATTCGGGATATAGCAACGATCAGATTGCTGGCGAGCTGGATGTTGCGGCCACCACCATCAAAACGCATATTCGCAATCTGTACCAAAAACTGGGCGTGACGCACCGAGCGGAGGCGATGAATCAGGCTCAATCGATGCTGCGGATGATGGGGTATGTGTAGTGAATCGGTCGCCATAAATGGCGACCCTACGAAAAACCGCGCCAATCCTCTGTAGGGTCGCCATTTATGGCGACCGTGACGAGCATTAAGATTTAAACGGGCGACCCTACGTTGATTTGGCTGGTTTTTTATGCGAGCCACTCTTCGCGGGTTAACTCCCACAATTCGTAATCGAGAACACCCGCGACATACTCTTTTTTACCGGTTTCTATCAGACGCATGCCAGAATTACGTGAGATCATCACCGAGCCGGTATTCACCGCCGCTTTTGGCACGCGTAATACATCGCGGCCCAACGTTCTAAACCAGAAGTCGTTTACGGCGTTGCAGGCTTCACTCATGAATCCGCGTTGCTGCCACTCAGGTACCAGCCAGAATCCGCGGTTATCATTTTCTCCATCACGCAGCTCGATCAGCCCAATTAATTCCTCAGGTTTCTCCTGACGTCTGATACTCCAGCACCAGCAGCGACTTTCCTTGACGGCGGGCAACACCACGTTATCGACGTAATCCTGCGCGGCACCTTCAGGATAAGGCCAAGGCACATTGGCATTGAGATAGCGCACGATTTCCCAGCGTGGGAAGGCGATTTGCATCGCCTGCCCATCGCGGCTTTCCAGCGGCTTCAGAATTAATCGTTCCGTTTTGATTTCTGGCGTCATATCTCCTCCATTTTGGGCTTTTGCTCCAGCCAGGGCATCGTCAATTAAGGTTGGTCCCTGTTATCCAGCCGTAATTGCATAAATGTTAGATCCAGCCAGCGGCCAAATTTCGTTCCTACCTGTTTAATCTGTCCGGCATCGGTAAATCCTAACTTGAGATGCAACGCGATTGAAGGTGTGTTTTCAGACTCAATGCCCGCCACCATCACGTGTTTACCTTGCGCGGTCGCATGCGTGATAAGTGACCGCAACAATGCTAATCCAATACCTTTTCCCTGTGCGGCGTTATGCACATAAACCGAATGTTCAACCGTATAGCGATATCCATCCCACGGACGCCAGTCACCATAGGAAGCGTAACCGAGCGCAATATCATGCTCATCAACGGCGACCAGAACCGGAAATCCTGCCAATTTCCGATCTGACAACCATTTGATTCGGTTAGCAATATCGACCGTGTTATCGTTCCATATAGCTGTGCTGTTCTGCACGGCATGGTTATAAATATCCGTGATTTCCGCTGCATCTTTTTCAACTGCCGGACGTATGTTCACCATAGACACCTCGCTGTTATGCCACTAAAGTAGACTCTTCGTACACTATCTTATATATCTACTATGTCAGACGAAAAATCCACTAAAGAAGATGATTTAAACGCGCGAATTGGCAAAAAAGTGAAGGCTGAAAGAGAAAAACGCAGCTGGTCGCTGACCGAATTGGCTGAGCAGTCAGGCGTATCACGGGCGATGATCCATAAAATTGAACGGGGAGAAAGCAGTCCTACAGCAACGTTGCTGGCACGTTTGGCGGGTTCGTTTGATATGAGCATGTCGCAATTGATCGCGTTGAGCGAAGTGCAGACTGGCACATTACTGAAACAGCATCAGCAACCGGTTTGGCAGGACCCTGAAACGGGATATATCCGACGACATGTGTCGCCGGGGCAGATACCGCTCGATCTTGTCAGCATAGAATTGCCGCCCGGCGTTAGCGTGCCGATGCCGGTCATTTCCTATGTGTCGCGCCGTCAGCTTATCTGGGTTTTAGAGGGCGAATTACGTTTTCAAGAAGGCGATAAAATCTTCGAAATGCAGGCGGGCGATTGTCTTGAACTGGGCGATCCTGCTGACTGTATTTTCAGGAATGACTCGGAACATCGTTGTCGCTATGCGGTAATCGTACTCAAATAAAAGCAGCAGCAGTTAAACATCCATTATTAATGGAGGTAAAACTGCCGCCTGGATTGTACCTTAATGCGCGCACCAGTTCCTGAGCGAATTAATTCCGCCATCTGGTGAGGTAAAACCTGAGCAGCCTAAGATCGAGTCGAATAACTTCTCGTGGAATACCGGCGTTTTGTCATTCTGCAGTTGCTGAAGTTTGGCAAATGACGCTTTGTTATTACTGTCACTTAAAAACTTATCCGATGCCCAAACCATAATCGGCACCGTGCGCTGCGCCATCGGTGCATGGTCACGTGGCGTGCCGTGGAAATGCAGATTATCGGAAATCGATTCCCCATGATCAGAGGCGTAAAACACGATGGCATTTTTATCTTTCAGGCTATCGAAAGTCTGTTTGAGAAAATAATCGGTATACAAAAGGCTATTGTCGTAGGAATTGATCATCTCCTGCGTGCTACAGGCATCGTCAATGCCCTGACACTCCGGCGTATAACGTGCAAACGCGCGTGGATAGCGTTCGGTATACATATAATGTGAGCCTTTGGTATGGAGAATCACAATATGCTTACCCTGCGGATGACGCTGAATTGAGTCCTGCAATTCATTAATCAACGCCATATCATCCACCGGCTTACCGACATTGCGTTTCTCCGCCTGAATAGATTCGCGCATTGAATAACTGTCGGCCATGACTTTGTTATAGAACCAGGCTTCGCTCTGCATGGAGTAGAGATCTTCCGAGAAACCTTGCTTCTTCATCACCGTGAAGACATTCATCTCTTTCAGCGTGCGCTGCGGGGCTTCTGAGGCGCCGCCTTCTCTAACAAACATGCAGCGCAGCGAGAGCTTGGTTGAGGTATCACAAGAATAACCCTGCAAGTGAACGAGGTTTTTTTCGTGATCGAGATAAGGCGTATTGTCGCGATCGTAACCGTATAAACCCATATGATCGCGGCGGGCACTTTCACCAATCACAAACACGATATACAAGTTATCCGCATTTTTCGGGGGAACGTATTTAAAGTGTTCTGCGGGATCGTAAAGATTACGGTTGTCTTCAGCCTGGCTGAACGAGCTATAAGCCAGCAAGCCAACGCCCGATAACCAGTTAGACGGTGAATAGGTACCCGCAACAATGCCGCCGTAGCTGGCCATCATGCGATTATTCTTCTTATCCTGTTCATCCTGCACCTTGCCCATTAAATTCAACGGTAACCAGCAACCTAATGCGGCAATAACAATGGCGATAGTTTTATAAGACCAGTAACGCTTTTTACTGATATTTGTTACGGGATTGCCGCGCATTCCGCGCCAGATTAGCCAAAGCGGGACGATATTAATGATCACCATCCACAGCATAAAGTGCCAACCCACCGATTCCTTAGAGAGGTCTAATGAATCGGTGGCTAAAACAGCGGCGATAATTCCATAACCAATATCAATATTAAAGAAAATCATGTAATAACTGGCGGCGCTGGAGAAGAAAACCAGCATGGTCATTAATACACGCGATAGATATTTCCCGGTTAATGAGGTTAACAACGTCAACAGCATTACCAAACAAAATGCAGCGATGATCTCAGTCACTAATGAAAGGGTGTTATCAAACTGCAGTTGCGTATAGCGACGGATGAAAATCGGAATATTAAGAAGTACACCGATATAGAGCGAAATAAACGCCGGTATATAAAACTGCTTAAGCCAACCCTTTTTAAACATGTATTCCCCGTTATTATAATGAACAACTAAATCACTTGCCTGTAAATTGACAACCCTAAGTGAGAGGATGGATTTGGGGATCAGTTCAACCGTTGCTGGGCCTAAAGTATGTTATAATGTAACAGCCCAATATAGGCGCTTGTGGCTTGATTAGGGCTCGCTACCACCACATTCCCCGCAGACTGCTAATCAATGCAGTAAAGATCCTCATTCTGTATATGCATTTCTCTCATCATTTCATTCAACATGCATGACCATGAAAGTAAACATTATCGGTGAAAATGATGGAATGACTGACTATTTGCGTTAAGGGGAAACTTCATGATTTATAAAATTGAATAAACAGGAAATTAAATTTTTTATAAGGAGCCAGGAACTTTCTGATTGTTAAGGTGATATTCTGCACAAAAGTGCTTACACAAAACTTACAATCAATTTCGCTTAAGTCTTATTATGATGGCAAAAACATGGATGTCACTGGCGCTGTGCGTCGGTATGATCACAACTTCTGCATTTGCGGCACCGTTAAATCCCGGCGACCGTGATTATATTCAGAACCAACAACAGCAACGTTTGCAAAATGACCAGCAGCAGCGTGACGCATTGTGGAGTGCTAACGCGCCGCAGAGCACGCCAGCAGCGGATTCCGGTCAGGCCGGTCCCTGCTTTCCGGTGCAGCATATCGCTATTCGCAACGCCACGCTAATTTCTGCCGGACAGCAGCAATCGCTGGCCGCACCTTATATTCATCGCTGCCTGAACTTAACCGAAATTAACTCGCTGGTGCATGCCATTTCTGACTGGTATATGCAGCGCGGTTATATCACCAGCCGGGCATTTTTAATTGAACAGGATTTATCGCAAGGCGAGTTAATTATTCCGGTGCTGGAAGGGAAGTTAGACGCCATTCATCTTGACGGCCAGCATCCGCGTTCATTACAGATGGCGTTTCCCGGCCTGGAAGGCAAGGTGCTTAACCTGCGCGATATTGAGCAGGGCATGGAGCAGATTAACCGCGTGCGCACCACGCCGGTGCAGATTGAAATACAGCCGTCGCCTAAAGCTGGTTATTCGGTCGTCAATCTAACGGCCAAACCGGAATTTCCGATCAGCGCATCATTAGGTTTGGATAATAGCGGACAGAAAAGCACCGGCGTTGGTCAGCTCAACGCCTCGCTGACGGGAAACAATCTGCTGGGACTGGCTGACCGCTGGTTTATCAGCGGCGGACGCAGCAGCGCCTTCAGCGACTGGCGTGATGCGCAAAACCTGCAAGCGGGTGTCAGCGTGCCCTACGGCTACGGCCTGCTCGATTACAGCTACAGCTGGAGCAACTATCACAGCAACTTCGTTAACAACGGCTTTACCTGGCTAAGCAACGGCGACAACGTGTCGCACCGGCTAAACGGTTCGTGGGTACTGTTCCGCAACGGCGATATCAAAACCGGCGTTCAGCTCGGCCTGAATCACTACTCCAGCCACAACTATCTCAACAATACCCTGTTGCAGAGCAGCAGCCGCAAAATCACCAGCGCGCAGCTGGGACTCAATCACACGCAGAAAATCCTCGGCGGCGTCGCCACGCTCAACCCAACGTTCAGCCGCGGCATGCCGTGGTTCGATGCCGAAGATGACGCGGGCAAGACCGGCGATTTGCCCAAAGCACAGTTCCGCAAGTGGAGTATCAGCGGCAGTTTCCAGCGTCCGCTGGCTGACAAACTGTGGCTGCTGAGCAGCATTTACGGCCAGTGGTCGCCGGATCGGCTGTACGGCAGTGAACGCCTGACGCTGGGTGGCGAAAGCTCGGTGCGCGGTTTTAAGGAGCAGTATCTCTCCGGAGATGCCGGTGGCTATCTGCGCAACGAGCTGAGCTACAGCCTGTTCACGCTGCCTGTTTTCGGCGACGTCAGCGCGCTGGCCGCCATCGACGGCGGCTGGTTAAAGAGCGACGCGCAGAATCGCGAGTCCACCGGCACCTTGTGGGGCAGCGCGGTAGGTCTCAGCACGCGCGGGCGCAATTTCTACACCCAGTACACCGTCGGCATTCCCCTCAGTTATCCCGGCCATCTTCAGCCGGATCACGTCAGCATTTACGCCCGCGTCGGGCTGGTTTTCTAAGAGGCAAAGATTATGGACGATCGTCAACCCGTTTCCCTCGCCCGTCGCGCGCTGAGTTACCTGATTTGCTATCTGGTGGCGGTACAGCCGATGCTGCCTGCTGTCGCCGCGCAAATTACGCCGGTAACGCCGGGCACAAAAATGGATGCCGCCGGCAACGGCGTGCCGGTGGTGAATATCGCCACGCCCAACGGCGCCGGGATTTCGCATAACCAGTACCAGCAGTACAACGTCGGCAAAGAGGGTTTAATCCTCAATAACGCCACCGGTCAGCTTACCCAGACGCAGCTGGGCGGCCTGATCCAGAACAACCCTAATCTGAAAGCCGGGCACGAAGCGCAGGCGATCATCAACGAAGTGGTTGGCGCTAACCGCTCACAGTTGCAGGGCTACACCGAAGTGGCGGGCAAAGCCGCTAACGTGATGGTGGCCAACCCGTACGGTATTACCTGTAACGGCTGCGGCTTTATCAATACGCCAAACGTCACGCTGACCACTGGTAAGCCGCAGCTGGATGCCAACGGCAATCTGGCTGCGCTGGAGGTGACGAAAGGATCGGTAATCGTCGAAGGTCAGGGACTGGACGGCAGCAGCGCCGATGCGGTGTCGATCGTCGCGCGCGCAACCAAGATCAACGCCGGGATCCATGCGAAAGATTTGTCGGTGACGTTGGGGGCTAATCGGGTCGGTGCGGATGGTTCCGTCACGCCGATTGCCGGTGAAGGTGCGGCGCCGTCAGTGGCGGTGGATACCGGCGCGCTTGGCGGCATGTATGCCAATCGTATTCATCTGGTGTCGAGCGAGAAAGGTGTTGGGGTTAACCTCGGTAACCTGGTGGCGAAGCAAGGTGATATTCAGCTGGATGCCAGCGGGAAACTGACGCTCAACAACAGCCTGAGCAGTGGTTCGCTGACGGCGAATGCTGAATCAGTGACGCTTGGTGGGGAAAACAAAGCGTCCGGACAGGTCGCGCTCAATGCACAGCAGGATGCAACGCTCAATAAAGGCACGCTGGTCAGCGATGCCGGAGTCAGCGTCACGGCGAAAGGAAATCTCACCACCAATGGCGCCAGCATCACGGCAGGACGCGATATTCAGCTCAGTGGCGCAACCCTTGTCACGGACGGCAATGCCGTCGCGAAAGCCGGTAACGATATCCGATTGCAGGCGCAGGATCGGCTCAGCAACAACGGCCAGCTGACGGCCGGAAAAAGCCTCAATATAACCGCAAAACAACTCGATAATCGCGGCATGCTGGCCGGTAACACCACCGGCATTAACACCCGAAGCCTGCAGAATGGTAAGGGCGCGGCCATCTCCGGCGCAGAGAATCTCACCCTCAGCAGCGACAGCCTGCTGAATCAGGGCGTATTGTCAGCGCCGGTGCTCTCACTCAGCAGCGTGCAAACCGACAACAGCGGGCTGATTCAGGGCAGCAAAGCGCTGACCTACAGCGGCAACCGCCTGAATAATCTGGCGGGCGGCACCTTGAGTTCGGATAACAGCTTTGCGCTCAATCTGCCACAGCTGAGTAACAGCGGGCTCATCACCAGCAAGGCAGGGCTGACGTTGAGTGGAGACGCGCTCACCAACAGCGGCGAAATCAACGCTGCCAGCCTGTTTGCCTCAAACGCGCAGCTGAACAATCAGCAGGACGGCCTGCTGCTCGCGGATAGCAACCTTAATCTTCAAAACGCTGCGCTGACCAATGACGGTCAAATCGCCGCAGCGACAACCACTGTTGATGCCAGTACGCTGAACAACAGCGGCACGTTGCAGGGCAATCAATCGCTGCAGGCCAGCGGCAAGGTGATAACCAGCAGTGGTACGTTACTGAGTGACGGCAAATTAACCATCGCAGCAGACACGCTCACTAACCGTGGCCAGCTGCAGGGACAACAGCTGGCGGTGACAGCGGGCAGCTGGCATAACAGCGGCAATGCGTTAAGTGCGGGTGATGGCGTACTCAACGCCTCAACGCTTGATAACAGCGGCAAAATTCTTGGTCAGCAGAACCTACAGCTCAAAGCAGATTCTGTTGATAACAGCGGCTGGTTGCTGGCGCAGGCGCTCACGCTTCAGGGAGATTTAGTTAACAGCGGGCTGATTCAGGGCAGTGATGCACTGACCGTGACGGGCGATAAACTCAATAATAAAACCGGCGGCCAGTTACTGAGTGCCGGCACGCTGACTACTCAGGCGGACAGCCTGGATAATCACGGCAGCGTTCAGGCCGACACGCTTGATATGCGGCTGCA
>NZ_DAMBSA010000192.1:7947-8608 GCF_032054795.1 Pantoea sp. CTOTU49201 | reverse complement strand
AACCCTGGCGGAACATGCGCCGGTGCAGAACGATCCGCAAGAGCTGACCAGCGTGGTACGTGTGGCGCTGGGACGTGCGATTACCCAACAGTGGTTCCCTGGCAATGGCGAAGTGCAGGTGATTGGCCTCGACGCCACGCTGGAACGTCTGCTGCTGCAGGCGCTACAGGGCGGTGGTGGGCTTGAGCCGGGTCTGGCGGATCGCTTACTGGTGCAGGCGCAAGGCGCACTGCAGCAGCAAGAGATGGCGGGCGCGCCGCCGGTGCTGTTGGTCAATCATCCGCTGCGTGCGCTGCTGGCGCGCTTCCTGCGCCGCAACCTGCCGCAGCTGATTGTGCTGTCGAATATGGAGCTGACCGACAACCGTCAAATCCGTATGACCGCCACCATTGGAGGCAAGTAATGCGTCGCTGGTGCTGGGCATTGATGATGTTGCCGATGATGGCGCTGCCGCTCGCTGCCGATGCGGCCAGCGGTGCCTGGAGCGCCAACGCCAGCGGCCCGAGCATTGGCGTGCGCGGTAACTGGCTGATGACGCCTGCGCTGCGTGCGCCCTCCAGCGCACCGGGCAACATCTCGCTGGTGAACTGGCGTTATCAGCTCAGCCGTCCTGCGCCTTCGGGTCTTTTAGTGCGCTTGTGCGCGGGCGATCGTTGTGTCG
>NZ_DAMBSA010000192.1:0-7937 GCF_032054795.1 Pantoea sp. CTOTU49201 | reverse complement strand
CGAGATTGAAGGCGCCAGCGGCAGTACACGCGGCTTAGCCAACGTGGCGGCAGAAGAGACGCTGCATCTGGCGTTTGGCTTTCAGGGGAAGGGCGCATTGCCACCGGGCTTGCGCGTGGTGAGCAGTGAAGTGACCGTGAATTATCATTAACGCGTGCTACATCGGCGGCGTGTTCTGCGCCGCCGAGTGCGTTAATTAAGGCTTATCTCCCTGACCATAAATCGGTGGTGAAGCCAGTTTTGCATCCTCTCTTAATTCCTTAACCTGCTTCGCATCCACCTTGGCCGCCGCCGGATTACCAAACTGCTGGGTAACGAAATTACTGACATCCGCCACCTGCTGGTCACTCAGTTCAGGCGCAAAGGACGGCATAAAAACTTCGCCCTCGGTCATGTTGCGATGTACGCCGTTGAGGATCACCGATACCACGTTTAGTGCATCTGCTGCGCCGGTGCTGGTGTGATGGAACAGTGACGGATAGGCATGGAAACCGCTGCCCGATCCCGCACCTTCCGCGCCATGACAGCTTGCACAGTTACCGGCAAACACGACCGCGCCGGGTTGGGCATTGCGGGTCGCATCATCGGCACCGCGCAGTGCAATCAGCGCGGTGGAAGGTTGTCCCCAACTGTCGCGCGCACGGGTTTGCTGCGCGTCCGGCTGCGGCTTGACGCTGCGCAGATAGGTGGCGATGTCCTGCAGATCACTCTCCGGCAGATATTGCAGGCTGTGCTCAATCGCTTCGGCCATCGGACCGGAGGCGCTGGCTTTGTTGGCGACAAACCCGGTCTTCAGGTAGGTCACCAGCTGCTGCTGGCTCCAGTCACCGATGCCTGCCTGCTTATCTGGCGTAATGTTGTACGCCATCCAGCCGCCGAGATCGCCGCCCGCCAGCGCTTTATCGTTATCCATGCCCATGGTCAGATTACGCGGCGTATGACAGGTGCCGCAGTGCGCCAGCGCTTCAACCAGATAGCGGCCGTTATTCCACTGCGCACTCTGCTGTGAATCGTTCTGCAATTCGCCCTTATCGAAGTTGAACCACTTCCAGAAGCGCATGCCCCAGCGCTGGTTGAACGGGAACGGCAGCTCGGTTTGCGGTGAAGCCTGATGCACCGGCGGCATCGACAGCAGATAGGCCTTAATCGCCAGCACATCGTCGCGCTTCATTTTGGTGAAGGAGTCATACGGCATCGCCGGATAGAGCTGCTCGCCGTTTTTACCAATACCGTCGCGCACTGCGGCAACGAACTGATCGTCGCTCCAGCTGCCAATGCCGTACTGCTTATCGGAGGAGATATTGCTGCCCCAGATCTGGCCGAAAGGCGTACTGACCGCAAAGCCGCCGCCAAACAGCGGGCCGTTGGTGGCGGTGTGACAGGCAGTGCAGTCACCGGCGCGCGCCAGATATTCGCCGCGCTTAATCTGAGCGGCATTGTCTGCCGCCTGCGCCATGGCGCACTGCATCAGGACCACCGCGATAGCGGCCTGAATAAATACAGGTTTCATCGGGTGCTCCTTACAAGCTTGCCAGAACGCTGTCGGCCATACGTAGCGCCAGCGCGGTGCCGGTCAACGTTGAGTTAACCGTCGAGGCCGACGGCATAATACCGGTGCCGGCGATAAACAAATTCGGGTGATCGTGGGTGCGGCAGTGACCGTCCACCACCGAATCCTGCGGATTGCTGCCCATGATCATGGTGCCGGTGATGTGCTGGTTGTTGTCGTAAACGCCGCGCTTGCTGTAAACCGCTTCCGTTCCGCCCATCTCTTTCACCATGCGCTGGAAGTCGATCATCGACTGGTCATAGCCGCGATGCACATATTCCGGGAAGCTGTAGTAAACCTCGAGGCGAGGAATACCCCACGCATCCTTCTCGGTTTTGCTCAGCGTGACGCGGTTTTGCGGCTCCGGCAGCATCTCCAGCAAACACTTCAGCTGGACAAAGCGCTCGGCCTGGAAGGCCAGCTTGTCGTTAAGTGCCTTGCCGTAATAGCCCTGACGCACCAGTCGTTCGGTGAGGTAGCGCACCGGCGAGGTGTTGGCGAGATCGATACGCAGCGCCGAGCGCTCACCACGGAAATCGCCGTCGCGCATATTATTGATGCTGCCAGGACGCATTGGCCCACGGCCAAACCACACCGGCTCATCGGCGTAGAACTCCACTGACGATCCTGGATGATCCATCAGGTTGCGGCCCACCATGCCGGAACTGTTGGCGATGCCGTTCGGGTAGCGATCGCTGGTGGAGAGCAGCAGGATTTTCGGGCTTTCAATGCCGTTGGCGGTCAGGACAAACTGCTTGCCGGTCACGCGATGGCGCGCTTTGTTCTGATCGAGATAGTGCACCGCCTGAATGGTGCCTTTGTCGTCGGCCTCAATGCGAAACACCACCGCGTTGGTAACGATTTTCACACCAGCATCCAGCGCCTTACGTGCGGCGATGCCGCCGTGATACTGCGCGTCAATCGGGCAAACCGGCATGCAGTTATTGTTGCCGCAGCAGGCCGGACGACCGTCGTAGGCGATGCTGTTGCGCGCCTGCGGGCCAATGCCCACCTCATAACCCAGCGGACCGAGACGCTGCTTCAGGCGATCAAAACCGTACGGCAGCGGAATGCCCGGCAACGGATAAGGGCGCGAACGTGGCGAAGCCAGATCGCTATCGCCAGAAACGCCCATCTGATATTCGGCGTCACAATAATAAGGTTCCAGTTCGTCATAGCTGATCGGCCAGTCGCGGCCAATGCCGTACAGCGACTGAATGCGCATATCGTTCGGTAACAGGCGGAACGCTTGTCCAGCCCAGTGCCATGTGGTGCCTCCGGTGCCGCGCAGATATTGGGCGCGATAGGGATCCGGGCCTTTCTGAATCAGGTAATTGTTATCGCTGGGGATAAATTTCGGCTGTGGCGCCCACGGCTGCGGCGGATACGGTTCGGTGAAATCGCCCTTAAACGGCGAGTTACGGAAATACTCCACCGCCTGATCGCGTTTAATCTCCGGGCCAGACTCCAGCATCAACACCGATGCGCCGGCTTTGGCCATCTTCAGCGCTGCCAGTGAACCGGCAATCCCGGCGCCAATTACTACCACATCGGCGCTTAATGAATCAGACATGTGCTCTCCTTGCAGGCGGCTGCGTCCAGAAGTTAGGTTGCCCCGGCGCGTAGCTCGGCGGTAACAGGGAATCGCGTACCAGCTGATAACTGACGATATTCTCAAAAGCGATGCATTGCGGGCGCGGCAGCGGGCCGACGACGCCGAGATACCAGCCGGAAACCAGCGCCTGATAAAGATCGTTGAGGGCTTTGGGCTGCGTACTCAGCAGCGCCAACAGGCTGCTGCCGTTGGCGGCGGGTTGCTGTTGCAGCAGCGCGTTGAGCGTATCGAGCTGGCTATCCAGCTGCGGGAAGTGGTCGTGTAGCCAGCTGTAGAGGCGCTGCGCCAGCAGGGCATCCGGCTGATCCAGTCCGGTTAATCGGGTGGAAATCGCAGTGAAACTGGCTGATGGCGCGACTGCGGCGGCCAGCGGCGGCGAGGCGAAAGCCAGGCTGCTGGGTAGCATCTGCGTCAGGACGCCAGCCACCAGCAGGCCCGCCGTGCCGGTCAGCAACCGGCGGCGTGAAAGAGTCATCATGGAAATTCCCGAAAGTTATTTCAGCGCCTGAGCGGCAGCCTCTGAAGCCTGGTTATCCAGATCCTGTTTAGGAGTGCTGACGCCGACCGCGCCGACCACTTCATTTTGCAGCGTGAGCGGGAAACCGCCGCCGAGCGCCACAGCGTGCGGGATGGCGAGCACCGTGGTTTCGCCGCTCTGCAGACGCTGCATAAATTTCAGGGAAGGGGAGTGATACAGCGCCGAGGTACGCGCTTTACCAAGCGCGGCATCAACGCAGCCCGGCGATGCGCCGTCAAGGCGCTGGAAGGCCAGCAGCGTACCGCTGGCATCAACCACCGCCACGCAGCCGGTGCTGTGCTGGGCGCTGATGCTGTTTTTCACACTGGTCATCACCTGGTTGGTGTGGCTGGCGTCCAGCGCGGCTGCGCTGGCCTGGCCAATACCCGCTGCCAGCAGCAGGGAAAGGGCGACAGATGCTCTAATCTTCATGTTTTGCTTCCGATATTTATTGTTTTATAACCTGCTTCTCGTCTCGCTTACGCTACGCCGTTGCAAAAATGTAAACAATTGCCGATAAACAAAACGCATACCTTTGGGCGTATAACTCATTGAGGTGGATAGATCTTATCCAGCGTCTCTTGCCAGACGAACGGCGTCAGTTGTTGATAGCGCAGGGCACGGGCGTTTAACGCATCTACCAGCCCTTGCTGGGTGGCAACAATCGCTGCGCTCATGGCTGCCGGTACCTTGACGTCCTGCAAGGTTTTCACCACTTCCTGCATCTCTTCAGCGCGTCGCTGGCCGTGCTCCGCCACGCGGCTGATCAGGTAGTGTGGCAGCTGATCGTTCCAGCCCAGCGACGGGAAGCTGGCATGCAGCGAATCGAGCACCGCTTGCTCAACGCCGTACTGGCGCGCCGCGCTCAGGCATTCGGTGGTCAGCGCTTCGAGGCCTTTAATCATCACGCTGCGGCACATCTTAATCGCCGAGGCTTCACCCACTTCGCCACCCAGCAAACGGCTATTAAGGCCTAACTGTTGCAGCAGCGGCTGCACCTGTTCAGCCTGCGCACCGCCAATCAGCAGCGGCGTCGCCAGCCGCTTGGGCGGCACCGGCGCCATTACCGCCACGTCGATGTAGCTGGCACCTGCGGCGTTAATCACTTCAGCTGCGGCGCGTTTGGTGTGCGGTGCTACCGAGTTGAGATCGAGAAAATGCTGCCCAGCCTGTAACAGCGCTGCCGCCTGCTGCGCCACATTGAGTGCCTGCGATGCGGTAACGGTGGAGAACACCAGCGTGGCGTCCTGCAACGCGTCCGCCAGCGAAGCGGCCAGCCGCACGCGGCTCTGTTGCGCTTTTTGCTGCAGCGCGGGTAGGGTTTCTGCCGCGAGGGCTTTACGGTCCCACACCGTCACCGCGTTGCCTTGCGCCTGTAAGTCCTGGGCGAGAATGCCGCCCGCTTCACCAAAACCGATAAAGGTGATGTTCATCAATTACTCCTTGCTGAAGGGCCAGACCGCCGCCGGAATCATGACTTCACCGGCAAAAATGGCGCGTGCAGTGCGCAGCAAACCGCAGCCCGCCAGCGGGTTATCGCCTTCGCGCTGCAGCAGCACGCTGAATTCGCCGCTGGGATGTTCCACGCTCAGGCGCTGCTGAGGTTGCTGGCTGATGCGTGCCAGTCCATCGGCGACGCTGCCGGGGATCAGGCAGGCGCTGGCGACGCTCACCGCGCCGAGCACGCCAATCGAGGCGTGGCAGCGGTGCGGAATAAAGGTGCGTGAGCTGATCGCGCCGCCGTGACGCGCTTCGGCCAGCAGCGTGACTTTGGGCACCGTACGCTGGCTGACATCCCCTAAGTTCATACGCGGCCCGGCCTGCAGGCGAATCGACTCCAGCCGCTGCTTGAGCTCGCTGTCGTTATCCAACGTTTCGCGGCTTTCATAGCCGCTGCGATTGACATCCGCCGCACGGATTAAAATCACCGGCATGCCGTTGTCGATGCAGGTGACATCGATGCCATCAAAACAGTCGCGCGGCTGACCGGTCGGCAGCAGCGCGCCACAGCTTGATCCGGCAATATCTTTGAAGGTGAGGGCGATCTCGCCTGCGCTGCCGGGTACGCCATCAATACTTAAGTCACCGTCATAGTCGACTTCACCGTCGGGTGTGGCGAACTCTGCTTCGGCGATCTGCCCGGTGTTCTGCATGAAAATGCGCACGCGGGTGCGTTGATTGCCTGCCTTTACCAGCCCGCGTTCTAAGGCGAAAGGCCCGACGGCGGCGAGGATATTGCCGCAGTTTTGCCCGTAATCGACGCTGGGTTGATCGACGTTGACCTGAGCAAACAGGTAATCGACATCGGCATCGTCCCGGTGTGAGACGCTGACGATCGCCACTTTGCTGGTGAGCGGATCGGCACCGCCGAGACCGTCAATCTGGCGGACATCGGGCGATCCCATCACCGCCAGCAGCACCCGATCGCGGGTCACAGGATCTGCTGGCAGATCCTGCGCCAGAAAGCAGGCGGCTTTGGAGGTGCCGCCGCGCATCAGTAAGCAGGGAATGCGACGCTGGCGCATGGTTTACTCCTCCAGTTGATCGAGCGTGTCGAGATAGCGCAGTCCTTTTTCCGCCAGGCGCGGGCGCATCTGATAGATATCCAGTCCCAGCTCACCAGCCGCTAAACGCAGGCGTTTGCTCTCTTCCAACTCTTCACGCTGACGCGCTTTGGCTGCCACGCTGGCGGCTTCATCGCGTGCCACCACCACCACGCCGTCGTCATCGGCGACGATCACATCCCCCGGCCAGATCAGCTGCCCGGCGCACACCAGCGGCACGTTCACCGAACCGAGCGTCTCTTTGACTGTGCCTTGCGCATACACCGCGCGCGACCAGACGGCAAAGCCCATCTCACGCAACGTGCGGCTATCGCGCACACCGACATCCGCCACCAGCCCGCGCACACCGCGCGCTTGCAGCGAGGTCGCCAGCAGATCGCCAAAGAAGCCGTCGCTGCACGGCGAGGTTGGCGCAACCACCAGCACATCGCCCGGCTGACAGAGTTCCACCGCGACGTGGAACATCCAGTTATCACCCGGTGCCACCAGCACGGTGACCGCGCTGCCCGCGATGGCGCAATCCTGCTGAATTGGGCGAATGGCGGGATCGAGCAAGCCTTTGCGGCCTTGCGCTTCATGCACAGTGGCAACGCCGAAGCGGGCCAGCGCGTCAATATCCGCAGCCGCCGCGCGGGGAATGTGGCGCACCGCGACGCCTTTTTTCGCGATGATGCTCATGCCAGATCCTCGGTTACGCGCGGGAAGATGCTCTGATAGCCTTCGCCATAAATGATGTCGCGGCTGGTGGTAATCCCGACGTTACGCTTGGCCTGCACGCCGCGCTGCTGTGCCACGCGCGTGTAGTATTCCCACAGATGTTCCTGCCCGGCCATGCACTGAATCGCCTGATATTTTTTGTCCCACACCGAGGTGATATCCAGCAGCACATCCGGCTTCCAGTTGCACTGCTCGGGCTGGTGCGGTTCGAAGCAGTAAACCGGCGGTGCACCGACGATTTTTTCGCCCGGACGGTAGCCTTCGGCCTGGGCGATGATGCGCGCCTCCTGCGCCAGATGCGTGGCCATCGGGTGATCGTAGTTGTAGGGATCCTGCAATGAGTGGGTCAGAACAAAGTGCGGCAGCACCCGGCGATAGACGTCGGCAAGGCGGAACAGGGTTTCTTTATCGGCACGAAGCGGATAATCGCCGAGATCAAAAAATTCAATGCTGGCACCGAGAATCTCGGCGGCGGCCTGCGCTTCACTGCGGCGGGCGGCTTTAACTTTCGCTTCGCTCATCTCCCCTTTGCGCCACAGCTTGGCTGATTCACCGCGCTCGCCAAACGAAAGGCAGACAACGTGGACGTCATAGCCCTGCGCATGGTGCAGCGCGATGGCACCGCCGGCGCGCCAGACGAAATCCGCTGAGTGAGCGCTGACCACCAGCGCGGTTTTTTTTGGGGTGTTGTTAGTCATGGCATACTCCTCCGCTGTTTTTTTCCATGCTGTCACTGCCAACCTGGCGGCGATAATTCATTTAATTGCAGCGGGTATGCGTTTTATTTATATTGCGACATCGATCGGTAGCGAAAAGGGGCAGGGAAAGATGGCGGAAAAGGACACGCAAGAGCTGACAAACCTGATGCAAATCAGGGCATTTAGTCAGGTAGTGGCACAAGGCAGTGTCTCGCGGGCGGCAGATGAATTATTTCGCACCCAGTCGGCCATTACCCGCGCTATTCGCGACCTGGAA